>CAYHSI010000041.1:0-11597 GCA_964359225.1 uncultured Anaerolineaceae bacterium | reverse complement strand
TCGTAGGCGACGCGGGTCTCGTCCCCGGTGGCGAACACCAACGGCTCGTAGGTTAGGCCCCGCGAGCTGAAGGCATCGGCCAGATTCAGCTCGGTCGTGGTCCCGGCCAGAACACAGATTGTTGCCCCGTCCATGTCCTCCAGCGTCGAAAACCCGCTGTCTGCCCGGACCAACATGCCCTGACCATCGTAGAAGGTTGTCGGGCCGAAGTCGGTGCCCAGCTCGACGTCTCGTGTGATGGTCCAAGTAGTATTGCGGATCAATACGTCGATCTCGTTGGCCTGCAGCGCAGTGAATCGCTCGGCGGCCGTCAGCGGACGGAACTCCACTGCATTGGCATCATTGAAGATGGCAAGGGCTAGCGCGCGGCAGAAGTCGGAGTCAAAGCCGACAAACTCGCCCTGCTCATTCAGGAATCCAAATCCCGGCACGGACGAGTTAACGCCACAGCGCACAGCCCCGCTGTCTTTGACGGCTTGCAGTCGGGCAGATTCCATCTGTAACTCGACTGGAACTTGGACTTGTTGGGTCTGGACGACCTGGACCTCTTGGGTCTCTACCACCCGCACCTCCCGGATCTCGGGCTCAGCGGGTTGGCAGGCGCTCAGGGCGATTGCCAGCAGCAGGCCGAGCGCCAGACCGGTCGCGGGCAGAACGGATCTTCTAGGACGCATCTGATTCTCTCCTCCTTCTTTGGTCACGGTCTCGAATGTCACGGGAACAGCCAATAAGCAGGGTGGTCTACCTAAGGCACACCTCCTTGAGAGCGGACTTCGCTGGGAGTCCGCCGCGCTTCGACCTCTCGATGGTTAGGCACCTTCTAGCCAGCAAGCTGGGGAGTTAGTTGAGATGAGACCCGGCTGTGAATTGAGGAAAGCCGAATCAATCGTAGGGCATTCATCGGGAATCGTCAAGGTGAACCGGCTATGGCCGACCGGCCGCCGGCCTCGCGCTGCCAAATGTAGCTGCTGCCGCCTGTATCCTCTTTCCCAATGCCCCGCCTTACCCCCTGTGGTAGGCTATGCAAGCCTCGCCACTGGCGGTGCCGTAAAGTGGCGTGCGGAGGCCGTGGACCCGGATGGCCGGACTGGTCGGTCAAACCTTAGACCACTACCGCTTGGCCGAACAACTCGGCCAGGGTGGGATGGCGACTGTGTATCGGGCGCAGGACTTGCGCCGCGGGGTAGACGTCGCCATCAAGGTCCTTTCCCCAACCATCACCGGCGAAAAACGATTCGTGCGGCGATTTCGCCGGGAAGCGGAGATCGTCAAACAGCGGCTTAAACACCCGAACATCGTGCCGGTGCTGGCCTATGGCGAGACCGACGGCTACGTGTATCTAGTGATGCCGCTCATCCAAGGCGAGACGCTTTCGGATCGGCTGGTCCGCCGCGGGTTGACCGAGCAGGAGGCCAATCTCTGGGTTGGCCAGATCTGTGACGCCCTCGAATTCGCCCACAAACAAGGGGTCATTCACCGGGATATCAAACCGGCCAACATCATGCTCACCGAATCCGGCGAAGCCCTGTTGATGGACTTCGGCCTGGCCCGCGATGTGGAGGGGTCTGGCAAGCTGACCGGCTCCATGCTGATGGGAACTCCAGCCTTCGTGTCGCCCGAGCAAGCCCAGGGCAAGGGTCTCGACCACCGCTCGGATCAATACTCGCTGGGGGTCGTGCTCTACTTGATCGCGACCGGCCACTTGCCGTTCGATACGGACTCGCCGATGGCCCTGGTCTTAATGCACATCCAGGACCCGGTTCCGAAGCCCAGCCGCTTCAACCCGACCCTCAAGCCGGCCCTCGAGCGGGTGATCTTGAAAACTCTGGCCAAAAACCTTGAGGAGCGGTTCAAGGATACGGCCGATCTCAAGCGGGCCTATCACGCTGCGCTGGCCGGAGATTCGGTGGCCTGGGTCGAAGCGCCGACCGAGCTGCTCCCGGCCCGCCGGGCGGCTCCGGTCGACCGGCGAGGCGGCAGGCGACCTTTCCCAACTTGGCTGATTCCGGCCAGTGCCCTTCCAGTGGTAGCGCTGCTGGCGGTGATTGCCTTCGGCCCGGGGGCGGCCAATGAAGGAGATCGAGTGACGCCGACCGGGCTGGCAGGTCCCGGCAGCGCGACCCGTGTGCCAGCAGCAACGGCTCCCCCCACTGCGTCCCCGGCACCGAGCCTGACCCCGACCGCGGTCGAAGCAGGGGCCTGCCCGGGTCTGCGGCTGATCGGATTCTCCAAGAAGGGTAACGAGGTGAGCTGGATCATCGACAACGCGAGCGATTCCTCGGTGCAACTCGCCGGCCTGGGATTCCGATGGCCGGTGGACAATCCGGCCAATTTGATTTCGCTAGACGGACAAGTATGGCTGGAGAAACCCGATATCGAGCGGATGGTTCTAGACATGGCGCAAGGCCGGAACCCCGAGATGCCATTCGATGAGCGATTGGAAGTTGCCGACGGCGATATCCGGCGCTTCACAATGCGATTCAACTGGTCGGTGGACCAAGAGGTCGGGACGTATGAACTCAAGCTCGGATTCGACGCCGGGCAAGGGGCGTGTGTGCTCGAAACCCGGTGGTAGTATCCGCTAGGTAGGCGCAATCGTTCGCGCTAGACAGATCAGGGCGGGTACGCGACCCGCCCTGATGCTTTCTTGGTCAGGAACGGTCGGGCAACTTGGAATCCCGGCACCCGGTCGCCGCGCAATATAATCTACATACATTGCCCAGAGGATGACCCGTGGCTGACGCGAGAGTCGTAAAGCTTGCCCAAGTGTTGGTTCAGTATTCCTGTCCGGTGGAGCCGGGCGATCTCGTCGCCATCTACGGAATGCCGCCCGGTGAGCCGCTGCTGCGGGAAGTTTATCGGGAGGTGCTGCGCGCCGGAGGCCATCCTTACCTGCTGGTCTCCCTGGAGGGATTGGATCGAATTTTCTATTCCGAAGCCAACGACGATCAGCTGAAGCATGTATCGAGGATTTCGAAGATGGTCAACACGGAGTTCGACGCCTTGATCTCCGTGCGATCGCAATCGAATACCCGCGGTCTCTCGCAGGTGGATCCCGCCCGCCAGAGCGCCCGCGCCAAGGCGATGACTGAACTCATGGAGGCTTTCATGCGCCGGGGGGCCTCGGGAGAGCTGCAGTGGGTCAGCACGCTTTACCCGACCGATGCCTACGCCCAGGACGCGGAGATGAGCCTGGAGGAGTTTGAGCAGTATGTGTTTGCCGCGACCTATGCCGACATGCCGGACCCGGTCGCGGAATGGAGGAAGATTCACGACGAGCAGCAGCGGCTGGTGGACTGGCTCGCCGGCAAGCGAGCCGTCGAGGTGAAGGGGCCAGACGTCGACCTGTCCCTCTCCATCGAAGGCCGCCGGTTTGAGAATTCCGACGGGACCAAGAACATGCCCAGCGGCGAGATTTTCACCGGGCCGGTTGAGGACTCGGTCAACGGCTGGGTTCGCTTCACCTATCCCGCGGTAACTCAGGGTCGGGAAATCGAGGGAGTTGAGCTTCACTTCGAGCAGGGGAGGGTTACCAAAGCGACCGCCAAGAAGGGCGAGCCATTCCTGCTTGCCGTGCTCGACACTGATGCGGGCGCACGCTATCTCGGCGAGTGGGCGATCGGCACCAATAAGAAGATCGATCGCTTCATCAAAAACATCTTCTTCGACGAGAAGATCGGGGGCACGATCCACATGGCCATTGGGGCAGGCTATCCCGAAACCGGCTCACTCAACAAGAGTGCCATTCATATGGATATGATCTGTGACATGCGCCAGGGAGGCCAGATCCGGGTTGACGACGAACTGATCTACGACTCGGGCGAGTTCACAATCTGATTCATATTGCAGTCGATGGCCGACCGCTCATCGAGCACCCAACCTCAGCGGCGGCCCAGCATCTGCTCGAATGGATCGGTGGTCTCTCAGGTCCGGAGACCACCGTCTCGCTGGTGCATCCGGAAGGGAAGCTGCCCGAGCTTCCGCCGGGAGTTCGGGCTCGGCCGGTGCGGCCCATCTTGCGTGCATGGGACCGGCTCCGCTACGATCAGATCACCCTTCCGCGGGCCGCGGCGCAGGCGGGTGCTGAACTCTTGTTGATCTTGTCGGATGGGGTTCCGCTCAAGGCCCCGATTCCGATCGCGGCAGTCCCTCCGATCGGCCCGCAGCCTTCCGAAGCCGGGATTCTGGAGATGCTCAGGACAGCGGCCGGCCGGGCAGGCCTCCGCGGCGCGAACACCATCCTGATTGCCGCGGATCTGGCCGGAGCGGGGCACTCCGGACGGCGCTACCCTCCGTTTGTTTCACCGCCCTTCTTGACGCCCGAAGGTGAGTCAGCTGGCGGGGAGCGGCAGCAGGTCCTGTGCTACGATACGAACCCGGAAGACATTCGCACGGCGCTGGCAGCCTGGACCTGGGTGGATGGCTCGCTGGGGGACACCTATCCCCTCCAGTTCCTGAACTGGGACCCTCAGGTCGAGGAGCTGATCGCAACGACAGCCGCCGAGTTCGATGTCGCCGAATCGGTCATGACCCGGCCAACGACCACGGTGCTTTCTCAACTGTATCGCGAGGCGGCCGCATTTCTGTCGGTGGGTGCACCAGCCTGGGGCCAACCCTTCCGCTGGGCGCTGGCTAGCGGGGTACCGGTTGCGGCGTTTGAGTCGTCGTCGGTGAATTCGATTCTGGGCGACGCCGGATATCTGGTACCGGATGGAGATACTCGGGCGCTTGGGGCGGCTTGCCTGTCGCTGCTGGTTCAGGATGAGCTGGCCGAATCGCTTCGGGTAAAAGGTCGGCGCCGGGCCGCGAGCTACCGGGATCGCCCACCGGTGGAGTGGATCGCCGAGCTGGCCGACCGGTCTGGGTCCCTGGGAGGAAGGCTTGCACCTTCTTGAAATCGTCTGGTCAGCCGGATTGAGCTGAGAATGGCCGGACAGGCGGACGGCTCGGTTGTCATCGTCGGCGCCGGAGTCTTTGGGGCTTCGGCCGCGCTTGAATTGCGCAAACGCGGGCACAACGTCACCTTGCTCGATCCTGGGCCGGTGCCGCACGTGCTGGCCGCCTCGACCGACATCAGCAAAGTCCTGCGCATGGATTACGGTTCGGACGAGTTCTATATGGAATTGATGGAGGCCGCGTTCGAGGGGTGGGACGCGTGGAACGAGGGCTGGAGGGAGCCGCTCTTCCACCAGACCGGGATGCTTTTGCTGGCCGGCGGGCCTATGGCGCCGGGTGGCTTCGAACACGACAGCTACCAGCTCCTGCGCGCCCGCGGCCATCACCCCGAACGGCTATCGGCCGCCCAGATCAAGGAGCGCTTTCCCTCCTGGGACCCGGCGGACCACCCGGAGGCCTATTTCAACCCGCGGGCCGGTTGGGCCGAGAGCGGCGAGGTCGTGGCCCGCCTGATTGCAGACGGAAAGAAACTTGGGGTCAAGGTCTACGGCGGTGCGGAGATGCGCAGCCTGATCGAGCACGGGAAGCGAGTGGTCGGGGTGCGGATGGCGGATGGGCGGGAATTCGAAGCGGAGTATGTCGTGGTCGCGGCCGGTGCCTGGAGCCCCTCGCTGCTGCCACAGATCGGCGACCTCATGTGGTCGACCGGCCAGCCGGTTTTCCACTTCCGGGTAGAAGACATCGGGTCATTCCAGCCGCCGAAATTCGTGGTGTGGTCCGCCGACATCGCCAGCACCGGATGGTACGGATTCCCGGCGCTCGACGATGGGACCGTGAAAGTGGCCAACCACGGACCCGGACGGCGGCAGGCCGCCGCCGAGCCGCGGCAGGTGGATTCCGGGTATGAGGAAATGTTCCGGGCTTTCTTCCGGCGTTCGCTGCCGGCGCTGGCCGAGGCGCCGATGATCAGCAGCCGGCTGTGCATGTACTGTGACACCTGGGATGGGGACTTCTGGATCGATTACGATCCAGATCGGGAGGGCCTGCTGGTCGCCGCCGGCGGCAGCGGCCACGGCTTCAAGTTTGCACCCATGCTGGGCCCGATTATTGCGGACGTGCTGGAGCGCAAACCGAACCATTTCGCCCATCGTTTTCGCTGGAGGCGGCGCGGCGAGCCCAAGACCGAAGACGCCCGCTATTCGTGACGCGGGACCGGCCGCAGCAGTCCCGGATCGAGGGAGGCAACTCCCTGCTCGCCGGCGGCTTCAAGTGCCTCGGAGAACTCCGTCAGGTTGTGTTTCAACCCGGCGATATCTAACCCGCTGCAGCGTTCCGGCAGCGGCTCCAACCACTGCTTCAGTCGCAGCAGCATTTTGACCGCCCCGGCATAGTTGGCCCGCTGGACCTGCAGATACGCCACGGATACCTGGAGCAGAGACCGGTATAGGTAGCCGTGCCACTCCGGTGCTTCCATCCACGCCTTTTCGAGGACCTCGTGCGCTTCGAAGTACTCCCCGGAGTTCAGCAGTTCGAGCCCATGGGCTCCTAACTCAGAGAGCGGTTGGCCACAGGCCTCTCGCAGCGCGCCCAGATCGATTCGCCGGGCCCGCCGCTCGATGATCTGGGGCAAGCTGGCCTGAAGTTTGCCGAGGCTGACCGCCTCCTCGGCGCCGGCTCGGATCGCCCGTTGCAGTACCTCGGCCTCGACGTGCGGACCGAAGGCGACCACCGGAATTCGGCGGGTCGCCGAGCCGGTCTTCAGGGTCTGGATCCAATGCTCCCAAGGCACCCCATCGTGAGCGGTATCCACCAGCAGCAAGGCGGGGCGCCGATCGACCAGGCTCCGGACGAAGGCCGCATCGGGGCCTTCCAAGGGCTCGGTGAGTGGTATGGCTCTCGGGACGGGGGGCCCTTCTGCACCGAGGGCCGCCGCGGTCTGAACGACCTCCAGCCGGAAACCGAGGGCGCGGGCGGTGTCTTCCAACCGGGGGATCAGTAAGTAATCGGCCGTGATGGCCAGGATCAGCGGGTCATCGGACATACGGGTTGATTCTATGCGAGTTGAGAGGCCAACGGCCGACCGATCGCTCAGCCCTGATTGGAGGCCGCCAACTACGGTGTGGGCTCAGTTTCGGCCGAGCGAGGATCTGGGACTATTCGCCGCCGGCGGGAGGGGTAGCGACGATGTGCCAGGTGCCGTTAGAGGACAGTGCTGCCCCGTAGCGCCAGCCGCCTTGCCCAGTACTGAACCTAATGGGCTCGGTGGCGGAAATCTGAGCGAAGATGTCGACACGCCGTTGGATGAAATCGTCGTATGGCACTGCCCAGCCTCTCCATTCAACTCGCGAATCCGAGGATTGCACATCGACGTGGGTCGGCACGACCTTGAAGTTCTCGGTAAAGCCATAGCCGAGGATCACTCCCATCAGCCCGATGGCGATCACCGCGACGCCCAGGTGGGCGGCTCGGATCCGGAGCGAAAGCATGCCCACCAGAGTTCCGGGCTGCCGTTCCAACCTGAGCCTGAGCAGCGGGACCAGATTCAAGCCGGCCGCCAGGAGCAGCCCGGACAGAATTGTCGCCGGATGGATCAGCACCCGGAACCCGACCAGATCCGGATTGAACAGTGTCCGCTCGAGTGTCGACCGAAGCGCCGGACTGCTCCATTCGCTCTGCAGCAGCCCTCCGACCACCAGCACCGCCGCCGGAAGGCAGGCGATCAGCCCGACTGCGGCCGCAGCCCGCCTGACAGTCACTTTCCAGTTGTCCACCGATCGATTCTCCTTTCTACGCCCGCTCGCCGGCCTCAGCCGCCGACCGCTGAGCGCCGCAGCGCCTCGGACCACTTCCACAGCGAGCCACAGCAAGGACACAGCCTTGCCCCATCGAGCCTCGACCGCTGGCCGCAGTTCTTGGAGGTCGCCGAGAATAGCCTCGGCCAGCTCGGCTCCGACCAGCCCGGCGAGCAGCCGTTCGGCTCGCTGCGCCCAGCTCGCGGATCCGTTCGCCGGTTTAGCGGGATCTGGCCTCGGCATGCTTCCGTTCATTGCCGAGGGTAATGGGTGCCCCGCAGCACGGCCGGTTTGCCCGCCCAGATCCGGCGAGTCAGACGGCGGGTCTCGCGCAAGGCGGCGACTCCGCTGGGGCTCAAGCGGTAGTAGCGCTTGCGGCGGCCGCCGCGCACCGCGGTCGGCTGCCCAAATTCCGCCGACAGGAGGCCCGCCGCCACAAGGCGGTCGAGCGGGACGTACACCGCGCCGACCGATATGCGGCGGCCAAGCAGTTCACCGACCCGGCGCCGGATCGGGACGCCGTAGGCGCCTTCCCCCAACTCCCACACTGCCAGCAGCAAGATTTCCTCGATTCGCGAGAGCACATCGGGGGTCTTGGGCCGAGACATATCTTCTATATTATAGAATATATAAGCCGGTTGTCAAGCCCGGGTCAGGGATAGACCGCCCGGACTGTAAGAAAACTCCGAGAGAGTCCCCGGAGGCGGATGGCCCTGGCAGAGGCCAGGCCGCCGATCGGGTAGTTCGACTACATCTTCGGCAGCTCGATCCGCTGCTGCCGCTGGTACTTTCCGCTCTTATCGGCGTAGGAAACGCGGCACTCCTCATCGGCCTCGAAGAAGAGCACCTGGGCGATGCCCTCGTTGGCGTAGATCTTGGCCGGCAGCGGAGTGGTGTTAGAGATCTCCAAGGTAACGAACCCTTCCCACTCGGGCTCGAAGGGCGTCACGTTGACGATGATCCCGCATCGGGCGTAGGTCGATTTGCCGACGCACACGGTGAGCACGCTGCGCGGGATCCGGAAGTACTCGATCGTGCGGGCCAAGGCGAACGAGTTGGGTGGAATGATGCAGACCTGACCTTGAAAGTCGATCATCGAGGCCGGATCGAAATTCTTCGGGTCGACTATGGCAGAGTGTACGTTGGTGAAGATCTTAAACTCATCCGCTACTCGAATGTCGTAGCCGTACGAGGAGACACCGTAGGAGATCACGCCATCCCGGACCTGGGCTTCGGCGAAGGGCTCGATCATGCGCTGATCGTGTGCCATCCGAACGATCCAGTGATCTGGTTTCAAGCCCATTCTGAACCTCCTGAGTTCTTGGGATGCGCCGGGCTCAACCGGTGACCGTTTCAGCCCGAACCGGATTTTGGAGCTTGCCGATGCCTTCGATCTCGACCGTGACCTCGTCGCCGTCAAGCAGCGGTCCCACCCCGGAAGGCGTGCCGGTGAGGATCAGATCCCCCGGCTCCAAGGTCATGATGGAAGAGATGTAAGCCACCAGTTCGTGCACCGGAAAGACCATATCCCGGGTGGAGCCCATCTGGCGGAGTTGCCCATTCACGCTGCAGGTGATTAAGGCATCCGAGGGGTCGAGCTCAGTTTCGATCCACGGCCCAATTGGGCAGAAGGTATCGAACCCTTTGGCCCGAGTCCACTGGCTGTCGAGCTGCTGCAGGTCCCGGGCGGTGACATCGTGCCCGATGGTGTAGCCGAGAATATGGGCCGGCGCCTCCTCGGGTGTGATCCAGCGGCCGCGCCGGCCGATCACAATGGCCAGTTCGGCTTCATGCTCGACCGCGCTGGATTGGGGCGGTAGCCGGATGGTCTCACCCGGGCCAATCACTGCACTGGGGGGTTTGAGGAACAGCAGGGGAAGCTCTGGGACTTCGGACCCGTGCTCGGCTGCATGGGCCGCGTAGTTCTTGCCGACGCACACAATCTTGCCGGGCTGCAGCGGGGCGACTAAGGTTAGGCCCGCCAGGGCGAGATCCGCGGGCTGGCGGCGGTACTCTCCGAACGGGGAGCCGTCCAGCAGTCCGACCCGGTCGTCCGTAAGCCACCCCCAGAGCGGAACAGACCCCCTCTCGCGTTGGACACGGACGATTCGCATCGGCTCAGCTCCATGGTTTGCGAGCCCAGGCCATATCATAATCGACCTGCCAGGGCACCAACTCGACCTCGGTGAACCCGAGGTCTGACAAAAAGCTCGGGAACCGGCGTCGGCTGACCGTACGACCGAGAATCAAAGGAGCCTGCCAGCCGATTCGGTTGCTGATCAAGAGCCAGCCGCCCGGCCGCAGGACCCGCCGCAGTTCGGTGATGGTCGACCGCGGGTGGGGAGTGAACTCGGTCACCTCCAGGCAGACCACCGCATCGAAACTCTCCGAAGCGAGAGGCAGCGGAACCGCCCAACCCTGGATCCAGCGGACCTCGTTCGGCACAAGCGCCCGGCCCAGCTGCAACATGCTCCGAGAAGGCTCCAGCCCTACCAACCGTTGCGGCGCCTCCGGACTGCTAGCGGCCGGCCGATCCCCGGCTTTTTCGCTATGCCGACCCACCAACGCACGGAAGGTCCGGCCAGTCCCGGCGCCGACGTCCAGCAGCGAGGCGCCAGGGAGGTCTCCGAGCAGACCGGACAGTGGCTCGCCGAGCACCTTATGCTCCCAGTCCGGGTCGAAGTGCTTGATCCGGTCATAGCGGCGGGCCGCCAGGTCGTACAGCCAAACGACGAAGCGCCGGCCAAAATGAGCGCCCTCGCAAATCCAGAGTTCCCAGGCCAGCAGCCCAACAATCGAGACCCCAAGCACGATGGGGAGGATCATCCGAGCAGGGTCAGCTTCCGGTGCCTCCGATGCGCTGACTCAACTCTCCGACCTTGTCCTCGATCTTGGCGAAGAGGCCCGGTCGGTCGCGCTTGAGCACGCTCACCAGCGCATGGATCAAGGCTTCCACCACGACCTGGCCAACCCCCGGTTCTAGACTCGCATGCCCTGAAATCACCAGTTCGGCATGGTTGGCAGAGGGGGCCGCCGGCGCGGCTGTGATGGCTGCGGTGCGCAATCCCAGGCGGCGGGCCTCGGACAGCGCACGCGAAACGACCGGAGTCTCGTCGACGACCTCGATCGCAACGGCCAGATCGCGCTTGCGGCCGCCGGCCAAGGCGCGGGCCATCTCGCTCAGGCCGCCCACCGCGAGCTGAACGGTGTAGCCCGCTCCCTCCAACCACCCGGCCAGGCTGCGGGCCGGCCCACTCGCGAGTCCTTCGGCGAGAATGATCACCCGCTCAGCCTCATCCAAGGCGGCCACCAGTCGCTCGACGGTCTCGATTGGAAAGCTCAGGCGGGTCAATTCCAGATGACGCGCAATCTCAGTCATTGCCAGGTCGGCCGCCTCGGCAGGGGAGTTCGGTTCGGCCTGTCGCCCGCTGAGCACTTCCTCCCGGACCCGATCGCGAATCTCGCGCTGCAGCTCCGGGTAGCCGTCGTAGCCCAACCGTTGGGCAAAGCGGACGACCGTGGCAGGATCTAAATCGAGGGAGTGAGCGAGTTCAGTGGCAGACAGAAACGCCGCGTGGATGTAGGAGTCCAGCAAGAAATCAGCCAGGACGACAAAGCTGGGTGACAAATCTGAGCGGATCGCTCGGATCCGCTCTTCGTACGTTGGCATTCTTTCGAACCGGCCTGCCTGTCGGACATGGTGGCGGAAGCCGCCGGGGTAGGCTCCGGCGGGGTCAAGACTCTAGCATAAGCGACCTCGAGAGGCAAGAAAAATTGCAGGCCTTGCGGTAAATGGAGCTTTTCCGAGCGCACGGCGGGTTTCCAGTGCGAGCCGGGCTGTATAATGAGCCGTCGGGCGGATAGCTCAGCTGGTTAGAGCACTTCTCTTACACAGAAGGGGTCGCAGGT
>CAYHSI010000040.1:0-12081 GCA_964359225.1 uncultured Anaerolineaceae bacterium | reverse complement strand
GGAAGTCGGCAGATTGTAACATGGGGCCTCAGAACGTCTGATTAAGGTCCCAGAATAACCGCGGCGGCGGTCCGAGGCGACAAGCCTCCTGGCTGTAAGACCTCACACTGCTGTCAGTCGCTCGGCCAGCTGACGGTCTAGCTTTCCCATCGGGAGCCGTCCAAGCTGCTCGACTCCAACCCAGCGAGTGCCGGCGCGCTCGCGCAACCGACGCCCGGCGGCCTGGCACCTGAATGGCTGCAGAGTGACCCGAAAATGGCTGTAACTATGTTTCAACCGCGGCAGCGGATCGCCCAGCCGGATCTGGATCTCCAGTTGTTGCTCGATCAGCCGGGTCAGTCCGGCCCGTTCATCCTCGCCTTCCGCCAAGAGTCCACCTGGAAAACCCCAGAGTCCCGCCAGCAGACCCCCGGACGGATTGCGTCGGATCAGCACCTTTCCGTTCTCTTCCCAGACCGCGGCCACCGCCAAGCGATCCGGGATCGATCTGCGCGGCGGCCGTACCGGCAATTGCTCCTGGGTGCCCCGCCGGCGCGCCAGACAGTAACGGGCCAGCGGACAGCTCGGGCAAGCCGGTGCCCGCGGCTTGCAAATAAGCGCACCGAGGTCCATCAGGCCCTGATTGAACTCGGAGGCCTTTCCCCGCGGCAGGATCTCGGCCGCCCGCCGCTGCAGTTCCCGCCCTCCCGCGGGGCTGCGTGGGTCGAGATGGATATCGAACAGGCGGGCCAGCACCCGCCGCAGGTTGCCATCCAGTGCCAGGGTATCCTGACCGAAGGCGATCGCAGCGATGGCCGCCGCGGTATATCGTCCAACGCCGGGCAACTCCTGCAAGCGGTCCGGACTTTCGGGAATCCGCCCACCAAATCGCGCCACCACCTGAGTCGCGGCTTGATGCAGGTGACGAGCCCGGGAGTAATAGCCTAGCCCTTCCCAGAGCCGCAGCACCTGCTCCTCTGAGGCCGCCGCCAGCGAGTGCACATCCGGAAAGCGCTCCATGAAGCGTTCGTAGTAAGGGAGGGCCGTCTCGACCTGAGTCTGCTGCAGCATCACCTCCGAAATCCAGATCGCGTAAGGATCGGGGGTCCGCCGCCAGGGAAGGTCCCGCCCGGATTTCTCAAACCAAGCTAGCAGATCCTTCGTCAATCCGGCGGCCATGCGCGAAGTATACCGGTCGCAAGCTATAATTCGCCGGCTTCCAGTCTCGGAGCCCCGAGCTGGCACTCTCCGGAGCAGCGCCCATGCCCATCTTTAATGAAGCGCTCGAAGACTATGTCCGCTCCACCTTTGCTATCGAGGACCAGTCCCTGGCTGCCATCCGCCGCGAGATTCCCCGGCGGGGCCTTCCGGAGATCACGGTACGGCCGGAAGAAGGTCGCTTCCTGCAATTTTTGGTTGCGGCTTGCGGCGCCCGTCAGGCGGTCGAGATCGGGACCCTGGGCGGTTACAGCGGGACCTGGATCGCTCGCGGGCTGCCACCCGATGGGCGGCTGGTCACTCTGGAGAAAGATCCCGCCTACGCCGCGGTAGCCCGGGAGCACTTCGCCCTGTCCGGCGTGGCCGACAAGGTAGAGGTCCGAGTCGGCGACGCCCACAGCTTGCTGCCTAAGCTGGCGGCGGAAGGACCCTTTGATTTTGTCTTCATCGACGCCGAGAAGGACGGCTACTCCGCCTACCTAGACTGGGCCGAGGCCAACCTGGCGCCAGGTGGGGTGCTGGCGGCCCACAACGCCTTCCGGAATGGTGCAGTGAGCGAACCCTCAAACCAGGACCCGAGTGTCGAGATTACTCGCCGATTCAACCAGCGGCTGGCGGATGGGTTTTTGTCCACGATCTTCCCGGCCGGAGATGGCACCGCCATTGCGGTCCTCCGGCCGAAGGCCTAAGGTCAAAGCGGCGGTCCGGGAAATTCATACATATTTCTTACGCGGCGGAGCGGGCCCCAAAAGGGTCTGAATGCTATAATCCGCGCGGTTTCATCAGGAGGGTTCCAGGTATGATGCGCTTTGACCGCTTCACGGAGCGGGCGCAGGACGCGGCCCAGCGGGCAGCGGAAATCATCCAACGCTACGGGCACAACCAGATCGACACCGAGCACATCCTGCTTGCGCTGATCGAGCAGTCTCAGGGCGTTATCACCCAGATCCTTGAACGCCTCAATATCGATATCGAAGCCCTGACCGACCGGATCGATCAGCAGCTGCGCGCCAGCCCGAAGGCCAACATCTACGGCGGCGGAGCAGGCCAGATTTTCATCACCCCGCGAGTCAAGCGGGTGGTGGACATGGCCAACGAGGAAGCCAACCGGCTGAACGATGAGTACATCTCAACCGAGCACATCTTCCTGGCCATTCTCTCCGAGCGCAACACCGCCATCTCCCGTCTGCTCAACGATGAAGGAATCACCAAGGAGCGGGTCTATGAGACCGTCAAGGAGATTCGGGGCGGCCAGCGGGTAACCGACCGCAAGGCCGAGTCCCGCTACCGGACTCTCGAGAAGTACTCACGGGATCTCACTACCCTCGCCAAGGAAGGCAAGCTGGATCCGGTAATTGGACGCGATCAAGAGATCCTGCGGGTCATTCAGATCCTTTCCCGCCGGACGAAGAGCAACCCGGTTCTGATCGGAGAAGCCGGAGTGGGAAAGACCGCCATTGTGGAAGGCCTGGCCCAAAAGATCGCCAGCAACGATATCCCGGAGATCTTGATGGGCAAGCGGGTCGTCTCGCTCGACTTGGGGGCGATGATCGCCGGCTCACGATTTCGGGGGGAGTTCGAGGAGCGCCTGAAGGCTGCCATTGAAGAGATTCAACGGGCGGAGGGCGAGATCATCCTGATGATCGACGAACTGCACACCGTCGTGGGCGCTGGCGCGGCTCAGGGGGCGATGGATGCCTCCAATATGCTCAAGCCCGCTCTGTCGCGGGGCGAGCTGCAGTGTATCGGGGCGACCACCCTGGACGAGTACCACAAGTACATCGAGAAGGATGCGGCACTGGAACGCCGCTTCGCCCCGGTGTACGTGGATGAGCCCACTATCGAAGAGACCATCGCCATGCTGCAGGGGCTGCGCGACCGCTACGAGGCCCACCACAAGGTGAGTTACTCCGATGACGCGTTGGTGGCAGCAGCCCGGCTTTCCCATCGGTACGTCACGGGACGATCGCTTCCCGACAAAGCCATTGACTTGATGGACGAGGCGGCCGCCAAGCTGCGAGTGGCGCTCTACTCTCTACCCCCGGACCTCAAGGAGCTAAAGAGCGCGCTTGACCGTTTGATGGCCGAGGAGGAACAGGCCGGGCTGGAACGCGACTACGAGCGGGCGGCCGAGAAGAAATCTGAACGATTGCGGCTGGAGAAAGAGTTCCATGAAAAGCGGGACCTCTGGGAGGCCGAACATCAGCTCGACGAGATCGTGGATGTAAACGATATCGCCGAAGTGGTGGCCATGTGGACCGGAATTCCCGTCAGCCAGATGATGGAGACCGAGTCCGAGAAGTTGCTGCGGATGGAAGATCGACTGCATGAACGGATCATAGGCCAGGACGAGGCGATCCATGCCCTGTCGGACGCCATTCGCCGGGCGAGAGCCGGTCTCAAGGATCCCCGCAAGCCGATCGGATCCTTCATTTTCCTGGGTTCCTCCGGGGTCGGGAAGACCGAGATGGCCAAGGCGCTCGCCCAATTCATGTTTGACGACGAGGATGCCCTGCTGCGCATCGACATGAGTGAATACCGCGAGCAGCACACCGTCTCGCGCTTGTTTGGCGCACCACCCGGCTATGTTGGCTACGAGGAAGGGGGCCAGCTCACCGAGGCGGTTCGCCGGCGGCCGTACCGGGTGATCCTATTCGATGAGATCGAGAAGGCCCACCCGGAAGTTTGGAACGCCCTGCTCCAGATCCTGGATGACGGTCGGTTGACCGATGGACAGGGACGGGTGGTGGACTTTCGCAACACGGTGCTGATCATGACCTCCAACCTCGGTAATCAGTTTGTCACCCGGGCCGGCACTCTCGGATTCCGCAGCCGGAGCGAAGATACCCAGAAGACCGAGTCGGAGATAAAGATCGAGCAGGCCCTGAAGGACACCTTCCGGCCGGAATTCCTAAATCGGATCGACGAGATCATCATCTTCTCGCAACTGACCATGGAGCAAATGGAGCAGATCGTCGACCTGCAAATGGCCAAGGTAAGCGAGCGCTTGGCCGAGCACGGCTTGAACGTAGAGCTCTCCCCCGCGGCCCGCAGCTGGCTGGCAGAGGAAGGCTACGACCCGGCCTTCGGCGCCCGCCCGCTCCAGCGCGCCCTCCAGAAATACATCGAGAGCCCGCTCTCGGTGAAGATCCTGCGGGGCGAGTTTCAGGAGGGAGATACCGTGGTCGTGGACCATGTGGCAGACCAGGGAGTCGTCTTCCGCAAGCCGGAGGGCAGTACCCCGGTTCAGATCGAGGAAGTGGTCTCGGCTTAGGCAGTCGAGGGTAGCTGGGCTTGAGCCTCCGCCGCGGACTATGCGTCGGAGGTTTTTTTTGTTTGGCTAGGTTGCCGCTTTCTGCAGCAGTGCCTCGGCCGAGTGCAGGTTGGCCGCGCTCCCATCCCCCAACATCTCGGCCAATTCCTTCAGGCGTTCGGCGCCTTGAAGCTCTCTGACTTCGGCCAGGGTGCGTCCGGATCGGGCACTCTTTTCTACCTTGAAGTGCCGGTCGCCATGGGCAGCCAGCTGCGGCAAGTGAGTGACACACAATACTTGATGGTCGCGTGCCAAACCCCACAGCTTGCGCCCCACGACCCCGCCGGTTCGGCCTCCGATTCCCTGGTCGATCTCGTCGAAGATCAGGGTCGGCCTCCGGTCGGCCCGGGCCAAGACACTCTTCAACCCAAGCATCAGGCGGGAGGTTTCGCCGCCGGAAGCGGTCTTGGCCAGCGGTTTGAGTCCTTCGCCTGCATTGGGCGCCACCAAGAATTCCACCTCGTCGAGCCCGGTCGGACCGAAGCCAACCCGCTTCCCCTCAACCGGCAGGCCCTCCGGGTCGTCTTGCCATTGGATGTCCACCGCGAATTGGGCACCGGCCATGTTGAGTTCGGCCAGACCGGCCGCCACCTGTTCGGCCAATGCCTCGGCGGCCCGGCGCCTCCAGCCAGAGAGCTCGTGGCCGACCGCGGCCAACCGATCCAACAGCTGGATCTGTTCGGCCTGGAGGGCCTCGAAGCTCTCATCGGCACTCAGGATGGCGTCCAACTCAGCCTGCGCCTGGGCCGCATAGGCCTGGACTGCTTGAAGGTCCACCCCATACTTTCGGGTGAGATCGTTGATCAATCCCAGCCGCGCCTCGACCTCGTCCAACCGCAGCGGATCGGGTTGGACTTGCTCGAGATAGCCACGCAGCAGTCGAGCCAACTCGCCTAGCTCCTCCGCAAGCGCTTGGGCGCGTTCACTGGGCCCACCCATCGCCGGGTCAATCTCACCGAGATGGAGCAACGCGCCCGCGACCTCTCCCAGCCGTTCGATGGCGGAGTTCTCCTCCGATCCGTCCGTCTGGTCCAGCGCCGCCAAAGCGTTGAGCGCTAGCCCCGCCAGTTTTTCGGCGTTCGCCAAACGCTCGCGCTCCGCTGTCAGCTGAGCGGGCTCCCCTTCCCGGAGGGCGGCCGATTCGATCTCGTTGACCTGGTAGCGCAAGAGGTCCGCCCGGCGCGCCCGTTCCTGGGCAGCAGATTGCAGTTCGGTCAGCCGACGCCGGAGCTCCTGCAGCCGCCGGAATGCGGTCTGATACTCGGCGAGCAAGCTGTCGGTTTGGGCGAAGCGGTCCAGCAACTGGAGATGCTCGCGGACCCGCAGCAGGCTCAGGTGTTCGGATTGACCGTGCACGTCGACCAGCCACTCGCCGATCGCCTTAAGTTGGTTCAGCCCGACCGTTCGCCCGTTGATCCGACAGATATTTCGGCCCTCGCGACGGATCTCACGGGCCAGGAACACAGTGCCGGAATCTTCCAGCAAGTCGTCCTGCTCGAGCAGCGCTCCGATTTCCGGCAACCGCTGCGGATCCAGCTGAAAGTCCCCTTCGATTATGGCGGCCTGGGCGCCGGATCGAAGCATGGTGCTGTCGGCCCGTCCGCCAAGCAGCAGCTCGACCGCGTCGATGATGATCGATTTGCCGGCCCCGGTCTCGCCGGTGAACACAGTGAAACCCGGGCCGAAGCTGAGCTCAAGCTCACCAATGATGGCAAAATCCCGGATCCGCAGCTCAGTCAGCATTAGGGCGGCTTAGAGCCGAATACCTTGCAAGCGGGCGACCAACGAACCAACCATTAGACCCCCATAGAGCAGCGGCCACAGCAGGCTCAGCCCGGCACCACCCAAGGCACCCGCACCCACATTAGCAGCTCGTCCAAGCAGCAATAGGCCGAAGGGCGCGGCTCGCAGGCCGGCATACAGCAAGACCCCGGCCGCCGCGCCGATCCCAGCCACCATTGGAAGCCGGCGGCTGCGGCGCCTCCGAACGGAGGCCCGGACGATCTCGGCGATGCCGCCTCCGACTAGCGGAGCGAACAAGAAGCCCCAGAAGCCCAGCCGGCTCAAACAGGGAGTAGCGACCGCCGCACACAATGCAGCCACGATTCCGGCGAGCGCAAGATCGAGCCGGCCGGCAGTTTCGAAAACCTGCTGTTGGCCTCGAACGCACTCCCGGCAGCGGTAGCCCACGGGGGTCTGGATCGCACAGCTGACACAAATGAGCCGGTTGCAGCGATTGCAGCGCAACTTGGTGGGCCGATCCGGGTGGACATAGCAGGTGAGGAGCGCCTCGGTCATCCCGGTGTTCCAAGAACCGCGACCTGGTTCATCCGGGAGGTCAGGTTGCGATAGAAGTAACCCGGGTCCTGAAGCCGCGCGAACCGCACCACGTGTTTGCCCGCCCGGATTTCCACCCGGTCCCCACTCTCCAGCGGAACCGGCAAGCCCCCGTCGATGCTCAGGATGGCCTGATGGGTCGTGCGAACTGCCACCCGCACGGTAGAACCCTCATCCAGCACGATCGGCCGTTCGACCGACAGATGCGGGGCGACCGGAACCAGCAGGATGTTCCGCAGCTCCGGGGACAAGATCGGGCCACCGGCCGCCAAGGCATAGGCCGTCGAGCCGGTCGGCGTGGCAATGATTAGCCCATCGGCCACGTAAGTCGTCAAATAGCGCTCATCGATTTCGGCCGTCAGGTCAACCGGGCGAACGATCTCGCCACGGCCGATAAAGCACTCGTTCAAAGCCTCCCACGAACCCAACCGCCGATCCCGGCGCTGGTGATCGGCCTGCAGCATCATGCGCTGCTCTAGCCAATAGTCGCCCTGGATCACTCGCTCGAGCGCGGCTAGCCAATCCTCTTTTCGCACCTCGGTCAGGAATCCGAAGTGGCCCAGGTTGATTCCAAGGATCGGGATGTCTAACGGGGCACACAATTGACCGGCCCGCAGCATGGTCCCATCTCCGCCCAGGGCGATGAACAGGCCCACCGGATGGGCTTCCACCCGGTGGCGAAAACTGTCGTCATTGAGCGAACCCCAAATAGATTCCAGCTCGCGCCCGTTCAGCACGTCGTTGATCTGCTCGGCCAGCCGGACCGCCTCCGGCAGTTGAGGATTGGCCGCGACCACGAAGCTGCGCGGCGGGGCCGACCCAGCCGTGGAAGGAGTTCCGGCTCTCAAGCTTCGCCTTCCCCTGCCCGCGGGCCCAGCTTCTTTTCGACCGAATCGAGGGCGGCCCGCAGGCTGTCCTGCTGCAAGCTGGTGGTCAGATCGCCGCGAGTCCGCTCCACCAAGCCCCGCACCAGGTCGGTAGTCCGCCGCAGGTTTCCGGTGATCGCGTCGGGAAAATCGACCGTCACCAGCAGGCCGTAGATCTCGTCCATAGCCTCTAACAGCCGCTCGGCCTCGGCAGAATGCGCCTGGCGCAGGATGTCCAAGGTCCGTCTACGCAGTTCGCCGACCGCCTCCCCCAATCCGCCAAGGTAGGCGGCGTACTCGACGCCCAACTCATCCGGATCGGGAAGCGGGTCGCCGACCAGCAGTGCGAACACGATCGAAGCCTCCGCATACTCCTTGAATGCATCCTGGGTGTATCCGGCATGGAACAGATCTGGGTATGAGTTCAGGTCAGCCCTCAGCTCGTCGATGATCGCTTTGGCCTGGTCGAGATGCTGTCGGGCCAGCTCCCGCTCTTGCCGGTGGGCGGCCCGGATGGCGGTCGCACTGTGGCGGATGAGGGTGCGTGAACGCTGCAGGGCCGCATCGCGGGCCCCGTTCTTCCGCTCGAAGTAAGACAGAATCCGTTCCCCGATCGCCTCGAGTCGGTCCATGTTGCCTATTCCTCGGGCGGCTTCTCGGGCGGCTTCTCGGGCGGCTTCTCGGGTGGCTTTTCGGGTGGCTTTTCGGGTGGCAGACTCTTGAATAGCTGGTCTGACAAGTGGGGCCCCTCCGGAACCTTGATCTCCCCGAAGTGGGCTTCGTAGCGCTGAAGGTGCTCGCTCAAAGCCTTCAATAGTAGTTTTGCGTTTAGGGCAGTCATCACCACCCGGGCCTTCACGTGTGCGCGGGGCAGCCGCGGCATCACCTGGGCGAAGTCCAGCACGATTTCTGAGGCCGAGTTGGTAACCATCGCAAAGTTGGCGTAGGTTGGCTCGAGGTTGGCGGGCAGATGCACCTGAACCTGGCCCGCGATGGATTTGGGTTGTTCAGACATTGGGCTGCTCCATGAGAGGGCCAGGCCCTCAAAGAGGGCTTGAGGGCCTGGCAATGACTTACGACCCTAGAAGGGGATCTCTTCTTCAGTGGTGGGACCGAGCTCTTCGGCGGCCGCGGTCTCATCGCGCCCTCCGCCGAGGAAGCGCACGGTCTCGGCCGTCACCTCAAACGAGGTGCGCGGCGTGCCATCCTGCGCGTTCCAGATGCGCGGGTTGCCGTTGTCATCGGGGTTCAGCCGACCTTCGACCAGCACCTGGCGCCCTTTGCGCAGGTACTGGGCAGACGACTCGGCCTGCTTGCCCCACACCGAGACCCGGAACCAGACGGTCTGCTTGACCTGGTTGCCAGTACCGTCCGTGTAGGTGCGGTTGGTCGCCACGTTCAGATTGGTGACGGCCTGGCCGCTGGGCGTGTAGCGCATCTCCGGATCACGCCCGAGGTTGCCAACGAGGATAACTTTGTGAAACATGGGGCTCCTTTTCGATGGGGGGTAGTTTGCCGTTACGGCCCGGGTGGCCGATTCTGGATTGAGTTACCCCACCGTACTAGAACAATTGTACTAGTGATTGCGCAGTTTGTCAAGCCGACTTCCCCGGGCGGGATGAGGCCGCCTACGCCGTCGTCAGGCCGGGTGTAGGATTTCTTCTAGCGCACTTAACAGGGCAGCCACATTCTCCTCCCGGGCGGAATGGCCCATCAGCCCAACTCGCCACACTTTTCCCTTCAACTCGCCTAGCCCACCGGCGATCTCAATATTGAACTCCTCCCGCAGCCGACCGCGGACCTGGGCCTCGTTCACGCCGTCGGGGACTCGCACAGTCGTCACGGTGACCATCCGATACGGTTCCGGGATTAGCAAGGTGAGGTCGAGGGCTGCCAGTCCCTCCCAGAACAGTTCGGCGCAGCGGCGGTGGCGAGCCCAGCGGGCCTCCAGTCCTTCCTGGGCCAGCATCCGCAGCCCTTCGTAGAGAGCAAAGTTAGCCGAGATCGGGGCCGTGTGATGGTACGTCCGTTCCTTTCCCCAATACTTCTGCACGCCGGTCAGGTCAAAGTACCAGCTGCCCACCGGCGTTTTCCTCGCCGCCAGCGCTTCTGCGGCCCGTGGGCCAAGCGTGATCGGGCCGAGGCCGGGCGGGACACTCAGGCATTTCTGGCTGCCGGTATAACACACGTCGATCCCGAGCTCATCGACCAGCAGTGGCACCCCGCCCAGGGTGGCGACCGCGTCCACTACCAACAGGCCGCCGCGCTCACGAACCATCTCCGCCATTCCCTCCAGCGGCTGCAGTGCGCCCGTGGAGGTTTCGCCATGCACGATAGCCACGACCTTGGCCGGCCGGGCCTTGAGCTCGGCCTCGATCTCCTCCAGGGTAAACACTTCGGCCCAGGGCCGCTGAAGGATCCGCACCTCACCCTGGTAGCGCCGGGCCATGTCGGCCATGCGCTCTCCGAAAAACCCGTTGACACAGACCAGCACCGGATCGCCCGGCTCGATCAGGTTCGCCATGGCGGTCTCCATGGCCGCACTTCCGGTCCCCGAGACCGGAATGGTGAGTGGGTTTCTGGACTGGAAGGCATAGCGCAGCAGGTCCTGGATCCGGTCCATGGTCTCCAAGAAGAACGGATCGAGGTGACCGACCATGGAGGCCGCCATGGCCTGCAGCACTTGCGGATCCACATTGCTGGGGCCAGGGCCCAAGAGAATCCGGGAATCGGTCTCCAGCGGTGGGTGCGCAGGCGCAGAATATGGCAACCTCATCTCGTCCGACCATCCTTTCGGGGCCGCCTCAATTCTACCGGGGATAATTGGGAAGAAGGATGAATTTCGGCCCTGAATGGGGTTGAATCCTCCTATAATGGCTGCTCGCCGCCTCGCCAAACATTTGACCATGAAAGAGATGACCCGCGACGAACTAAAGGCCAAGCTGGATCGCGGGGACGGTTTCAATCTCGTGATGACCCTGGGCGAATTCGCTTTCCAGGGCAAACACATCCCCGGATCCCTGAACCTGCACCAGCCCGAGGATCTGTTGGCCAAGCTCGATCCCCAACAAGAGACCGTGGTCTACTGCTCCGACCGGCTTTGTCCGTCCAGCATCATGGCCTACCACTTCCTGGACGGTCGGGGGTACCAGAAGCTGTGGCGCTACTCGGGCGGACTCTCGGAGTGGGAGCAGGCCGGCTTCCCACTGGAGGGCGAGTTGACCCCTCGGGCACCTGCCGGCTGAGAGCGCTTCCCCTGAAGTCGATCGCGAACAGAGCAAGGAGCCGACATGCAGAGCATGGTACAAACCCACGACCTGGCCAAGACCTTCCGACGCCCGGATGGCTCCGAGGTGCAGGCGGTCAAAGGGATTGAGCTCGAGATTCACAAGGGGGAGATCTTCAGCCTGCTGGGCCCCAACGGCGCTGGAAAGACAACCACCATCTCGATGATCAGCGGGCTTTTGGAGCCCACCCGGGGGGACGCGCTGATCGGCGGGCACTCGATCAGCAAGCAGCCCCTGCAGGCCAAGCGGCTGATTGGGGTGGTGCCGCAGGAGATCGCCCTCTATCCGAGCCTGAACGCCCGCCAGAATCTGGAATTCTTCGGAAAAATGTACGACCTGAGAGGAAGCGAACTGGCCGGTCGGGTGGATGAAGTGCTTTCCTTCATCGGTCTTACCGACCGCCAGAAAGACAAGGTCGAAACCTTCTCCGGAGGCATGAAACGGCGGCTCAACGTTGGGGTCGGTCTGCTCCATCGACCGGAGTTGGTTTTCATGGACGAACCGACGGTCGGGATTGATCCGCAGAGCCGGCGCCGGATCCTCGACACCGTCAAGCAACTCCGAGATGAACAGGGCATGACGGTCTTGTACACCACCCACCTCATGGAAGAGGCACAGGAACTGAGCGACCGAGTCGGGATCATTGACCACGGTGAAGTGATTGCGCTCGGTACCCAGGGGGACCTCATCCAGCGAGTCGGGGAAGAGGATCAGCTGGCCTTCACCGTCGGAGACCAGGCGGTAGCACCCGAGCTGCTGCAGCAGATCCGGGATGGAGTGCAAGGGGTCACCCGGGCCGACTATAACCCGCCTGGGCCCGAGGGGGAGTCAGGCACCAACACCAGCGGGTTGATCGTGATCCATGCCAAGCGCGGCGGCAAGGCGCTCCCCGATATCATCCAGATCACCAACCGGGCCGGGATCGAGATCCAGTCGGTCGAAGTCCGCGAGCCGGATCTGGAGGCCGTCTTTCTGAATCTGACCGGGCGCGCCCTGCGAGATTGATCCGGGTTTTCAGCTTCCCGGCGAAAAGCCGAGCTTGCGCAAGATCCTAACGATCGCCTGGAAAGAGATCTACACC
>CAYHSI010000039.1:0-12171 GCA_964359225.1 uncultured Anaerolineaceae bacterium | reverse complement strand
GCGGTGCTGAAGGAATCCCTCCAACCCAGAAAGAACCAGGTCGATATCCTGTTCGTTGACCCGGGGTCCCATGTGCCCGCCCCGAAAGACTCGCTCAGCTAGCCCTTCCCCCAAGCCGCCGGAGATCCGCAGGTCGTGCTCCTCCCGCAGGTACTTGACGATCTCGCTGCTGCGCACGCCTTCCGGGCCGTAGACTGCGGTGAGAACCGGGGCCAGCCGCTCGTCTGGGGTGAGAGGCTCAAGCCCGAGCCGCCGGACGCCGCTGCGCAGCCGCAGCGCCAGCCGGGTGTAGCGTTCGATCCGGGTTTCGATTCCCTCGGCCAGTAGCTTCTTGAGACTGGCCCGCAGGGCCATCACGTTGTTGGTTGCCATCGTGATCGGATGGGGATGCCAGGCGCCCCACTCGGTGGCGAACTTGCGCCAGGTCTGCAGATTGAGGTACCAGCCGTGGTTGCGGGCCGGTTTCGAGTCCATGATCTCCCAGGCACGGTCGCTGATCGCGATCGGGCCGAGCCCCGGAGGCGCGCCCAGGCCCTTCTGGGTGGCACTCACGCAGATGTCGATTCCCCAGTCGTCCATTTCAAGCGGCGCGCCAGCCAGCGAAGAGACGGCATCCACGACGACCGGGACCGCGTGCTGCCTGGCTAGCGCAACAATGTCGCGCAGCGGATTCAGGACTGCCGTCGCAGTCTCAAGGTGGACCAGGCTGACCAGCGCCGCGTCAGGATGGCTTCGCAGGGCAGCTTCGAACTTCGCCGGATCCAGCTGCTCTCCCAGCTCGGCCCGGACCGGGATCACGTCCAGGCCATAGGCCTCGCAAATCTGAATCAGGCGTTCCCCAAAATAGCCATTGGTTCCGACGATGGCCTTTTCCCCAGGCGAGCTCAGGCTTCCAATCCCGGCATCCAGACCGGCCGAGCCCGAGCCGACCAGGATGTGCACTTCTCCCTCGGTCCGGAATACTCGCTTCAGCAAGTCGCGAGTTTCGTCATAGACCGCGGTCCAATCTGCCCCGTAATGCGGCCGGATCGGCTGAGACATTTCGAACAACACATCATCTTCAACGCTAACCGGCCCTGGAATCATGAGATTCGGCGCCAAGTTTTTCTCCTTAGCTCACGCCCGCGAATTCCGAGTGGCAACGATTTGGGCCATGATCGAGAGTGCAATCTCCTCCGGCGACTCGGCTGCCAGATCCAGCCCAACTGGACCGTGCAGCCGGTCGAGGTCGGCCTCAGAGAGCCCGCGTTCCCTGAGCCTCTCCAGCCGCTTGGCCTGAGTTGTCCGGCTGCCCAAGGCCCCTACATAGAAGGCCGCGGAAGGCAGTGCCAAGGTGAGGGCCGGCTCGTCGATTTTGGGATCGTGTGAGAGGGTGACGACGGCTGTTGACTTGGTCAGCGGGAACTGCCTGAAGGCTTCTCCTGGCCAGGCGGGGATCAGCCGATCCACACCCGGGAAGCGCGCTTCGGTGGCGAATGCCCGGCGCGGATCCACGATCACGGTCCGATAGCCCATCGTCTTGGCGAGCTCGGCCAGTGGAATGGCGATGTGGGCGCCGCCAACGATCACCAGGGTTGGAGGGGGCGGGAGGACATCGATAAAGGCCTGTACCAGCTGCTCGGCCCCTGCCAGCTCCGCGACTTCGGATTGCTCGGCCTGCCGCGCCCGCTCGACCGCCGGCCGCTCGAGTCCCGCATCCAGGTCGCCGAAGCGCTGCGCCGGGTCTTCAGTGCTCAGGCTGAGCTTCCGTCCGAGCAGCGCTGGCGGCCCTTTCACGACCGTTACCGTCGCGGCCGGAACCTCGGCTTCGACCAATTGCCGGACGAAGTTGAAGTGATTGGGATCCAGCCGCTCGACGAATACATCGAGGCTGCCACCGCAGGCCAATCCGACCTGCCAGGCGGTCTCGTCCGCCACTCCGAAGTGCAGCAGCCGCGGCCTGCCATCCTTGAGGACCTGCAGTCCTTCCTCTGCTACGGCAGACTCGACGCAGCCGCCGCTGACCGAGCCGGTGATTTCGCCGCTCGAGTTGATCGCCATCTTGGCGCCTGCCTGGCGGGGCGAAGATCCCCAGGTCTGAACGACGGTCGCCAGGGCGATCGGGGAATCGTGTTCACGCCAGCGGATGAGGTCAGGCAGGATGTCGCGCATTGGTTAAGCTCATTCCGATCGGATGCGTCCCATTAGATCGCTCGCTGAGAAGGGCCCTGGAGCGGCGATGAGGGAACGGGCCGCTTCAACCTGACCCCAGGTGTCCCAGAGCAGGGCGCCCCGCACCCGGCCGCCCTCCAGGTAGTAAATCACACCTTTCTTGAGCGGCTCGATCCAATCCGTCACCAGCTCGAGCCGGGGATCGAGAATCCCGACCGCTTCGTATCCGAGCTCGAACAAATCGGAATAGAAATAGGGCAGATGGTCGTAGCGCACGTCTGCTCCGGTCATCGACTTCCCTGCCAGCCCGCCCATCGTGACCGAGTTGTCTACATGCTCGACCCGCATGCGGCGGTCCAGGGCGGGATTGTGGAAGCGGGCCACATCACCGGCGGCGTAGATCGCCGGATCGCTGGTCTGCAGGGAGGGTTTGACCACGATCCCGTCGTCGGTTTCAAGCCCGGCGTCCACGGCCAACTTCGTGTTGGGCACGATGCCGAGCCCGGCGACGACCGCCTCGGCTGCCAGGGTCTTGCCAGATCGGGTGAGGACCCGAATCGAGCCCGTTGCCTGCTCAACTCGATCGATGGTCTCGCCGGCCAGGACCTCGACCCCTTTTCCCCGGTAATACTCGTTTAGGAACGTGGCTAATTCCGGCGGAAACTCCCGGGCGCCGATTCCGGCCTCCGGGAAGATGATGGTTACCCGCCTGCCATTCATCGCCAGCGCTGCGGCCAACTCCGAACCGATGAACCCGCCGCCGATGACCACGAACCGCTCGACGGTGTCCGCCAGTGCTCTCAGTTTGCGGAAATCGGCGAGATCCCGGAAATAGATAACGCTATTGCCGTCCTGAGCGAGTCGGCGAGGCGAACCGCCGGTTGCCAGCAGCAGCTTTCCGTAGTGATATTCGGTCCCCTGATCATCGCGCACGAGCTTGGAAGTCGGATCGAGCCCCACCGCGGTCCGCCCGAGGTGGAGTTCGACCCCCTGATCGGGAGTGCCCAGCCAGATGCTTTCGAGGGGTTTGCCTTTCCACAAGCCTTTGGAGAGCGGGGGGCGCCTGTAGGGGGGATCCGGCTCGGTACTGAGCAGCCCCAGCGACCCATCTGAATCGATCGATCGGATGCCCTGCACGGCCGCATTGGCCGCCATGCCACCGCCGATGATCAGATATTTGAATTCAGGCATCGCTCCTTAGCCACTGACTTGGCCGTGGCGCAATTCTACTATCCCGCGGCGAACCGAGTGATTGCGCTACAATTCGCACGGCCGCTAGGTTAAACCAAGGTGCGATACATTCTCGCCTTCTTCCGCGCCCTCCTGACCCTGGCGGGACTGCTGGTCCTGGCGGGTTGTGCTTACCTGGCCTTCTGGCCGGTGCCTCCCGATGCCCCGACCGGCCAAGCCGAGGCCGAACCCGGCCCTGCGGTCCCCTGCGAGGCCCAGCGTATTCCGATCAGCCTCTCGCCTCGGACCATCCAGGTGCGGCCGGGAGGCAGCATTCAGGAAGCGGTCGATCAAGCCCAACCTGGGGACACGATCCAGGTGGCGCCCGGGACCTATCGCGAGTCGGTTCTGGTTGATCTCCCGAACTTGACCCTGATTGGGCAAGTGGCCGGGGGCCGACGGCCGGTCCTGGCCGGAGAAGGAAAGAGGGAGAACGGGCTGGTCGTGTGCGCCGCCGCCTTCGAGCTGGAAGGTTTCGAGCTGCGCGATTACACCGGCAACGGCGTGCTGGTCCAGGGGACCTCGAACGTCAGTCTGCGCGACTTGATAGCCGATCACACCGGCGAGTACGGCCTCGTTGCGCTCAAGTCCAGTCAGGTCGTGATCGAGGGTTCGGTCGCTATCGGAGCCAGCGACACCGGGATCTATATCGGTCAATCGCAGGACGTGACCGTGAGCAACAACGAGGCCACCGAGAATGTGTCCGGCTTTGAGATTGAGAACTCCTCCCAGGTCGTGCTCCAGGACAACTACGCTCACGGCAATACCGCCGGCGTGCTGGTGTTCGTGCTCCCGGATCTGGACCAAAAGCGCGGCCTCGACAATCTAGTCCGCGGGAACCGGATCGTCGGCAACAATCTCCCGAACTTCGCCTCCGAAGAGGACATTGTCTCGCGGGGGCCACCCGGCATCGGGATCCTGATCATGGCCGCGGACCGCACCGAGGTAACCGGTAACGAGATCCAAGACAACCGCTCGGCCGGGATCGCGCTGATTAGCCTCAAGGAACTGTTCCCGGATCGCCAACAGTTCGACGTTGGAACGGAGACAGAGGGAAGCTGGATCCACGACAACCTGGTCGAGGGCAATGGGACCGACCCGGCCCCTGCTCTGACGGAAGCCGGGTTGCCAGGGGTGGATCTGCTTTGGGGAGCGAGCGGCTGGGACAACGCCTGGTCAGAGCGCCAGGGTACCCGCTTCCCACGGGTGCTCCCGGGGGCGAACTGGCCAGATTTTCTGCAGGTGGCCTACTGGCGGGCGCTGACGCTCGCCCGGATCCTCTCCCGCCCATGATATATATTGAATCGCCCATCCCGCAGGAAGCCCGCCAGCGTGACGTTGAAGGCCCTGGCCAGGTTGACGGCC
Source organism: uncultured Anaerolineaceae bacterium (assembly GCA_964359225.1). Taxonomy (GTDB): domain Bacteria; phylum Chloroflexota; class Anaerolineae; order Anaerolineales; family E44-bin32; genus JADFRG01. Next base: position 7,425 of record CAYHSI010000039.1, on the reverse strand, counting down.
AGACCGCCGGTGGCCTCGAAAACTCCCTTGCTGGGCCCGCAGCTTGGCTGCCAGGGCCAGGATGACTTCCTGAGCGATCTCCGGCCCGGGAGGCAGCGGGCGCAGATCGCGTCGCTCGAGCGATTCCAGTCCGGCCTTGCCGCACACTCCGCAAGCGCTGCTGGTGAAGCTGCTGCGCTCCAAGCTCTGCAGCTCGGGAAGCTTGTTGCTGACCAGTTCCACGTGCACGATGTTGTAGCGCGAGGCCTCGGTGAGGTCTGGCTCGCGACAGTAGCTGATCCGGGCGATCGCATGCCGGTCGGGGATTATTCCTTCTGTGTAGAGCAAGCCAGCCGCCAATTCGAAGTCACTGCCTGGGGTGCGCATCGTGACCGAGAGAGTTTTTCGCTCTCCTCCCGCCAGCAGGCGGATCTCCATCGGTTCTTCGGTTGCCAGCAGGTCGTCGCGCTGCAACCAATTCCCATCTGAGACCCGCCACAGCTGGGAGCGGGTCTTACTCCCCGGGCGAGGCAGCATCGCGCACCTCCAGTTTCTCGAGCCAGACCGCCGCGTTGTAGTCGGGGATTCCGGACTTCGGCGAGCGGCGGTGGCGATCGATTAGGACATTCCCCTCCGGCCAGTGCAGCTGCAGGTTGCCGGGCCGAACCGACGCGATCTGCGCCCGTCCGGTGAAGCTGCCGACCGGGTTGCTGAGCCGGATCCGATCGCCGTCGCGCAACCCAAGCCGGCCGGCGTCGGCCAAGCTGATGAGCACCGTCTCCCGACCGGCCCCGGTGAGCTGGTCGCGCGGCTCGTGCACCATGCTATTGAACTGCTTGCCCCGCCGGGTGCTGACCATGAAGGCGCCCTCAGGCAAGTCCGCACTCGGCGGGGCGACAGGGGTGAATTGAGCCTTGCCGTCCGGGGTGGGGAACTTCCATTCCCAACAGAGCTGCGGTCCGCCGTACTGGAACTGGTCGCCGGGCTGCTCGAGTCGCTCGATTCCGGCATACTCCGGGATCACCCGCCCGATCTCGGCCCGAATGGCGGCTGTGTCCTTGAAGTCGAGCAGGCCGGCCAGCATGGGGCGGGCCCGGCGCGCCAGCTCGGTGAAGACCTGCCATTCCTGGCGTGCCTCAGCAGGGCGCGGCCCGCGGATTTCGGGGCTCAAGATTACCCGCCGCTCGGTGCTGGTTTGGGTCACCGCACCGGGTCCCTCATAGCGGGTGGCGGCCGGTAGCAGCACAACCGCCTCGCCTGCCTCGAGCAGCATTTGCCGGTTCAATACGAGATCGAGGTGCACCCGCAGCGGCACGGCCTCGAGCGCCTCCCGAACGTAGTCGGGCTCGGGCAGCACGTCCAGGAAGTTTCCTCCGGCTGCAAGTAACAGATCCAGCCTGCCCTCGTGGGCGGCGTCAATCATTTGTGGCGCAGTCAGCCCCGGGCTGGAGGGAACTGCGAAGCCATACAGGCCGCTGAGCCGAGCGGCGTTGTGCGGGTCAATGGCCAGTCCACCCGGGAAGGCGGTGGCGTAGGCTCCCATCTCGGCACCGCCCTGCACCCCGGAGTGGCCGCGGATCGGCATCAAACCGCATTTTTCGCGACCGACGAACCCGCGGGTAAGCGCCAGATTCACGATCGCACTGACTGTGTCTTCGCCGAACTCATGCTGGGTGACGCCCATCGACCACACAAAGACTGCGGTTCGTGCCTCATAAATCATCCGGGCGAAGGCGAGCATCTCGTCCTGAGTCGCGCCGGCCGCTCGTTCAAGCTCCTCCCAAGTTTGTTGGCCGAGCTCGTCGGCCAATCCCTCGAAATTGCTTGTGCGTTCCTTCACAAAGTGCGCATCGATCCAGTCCTCGGCAATCAGGTGTTTGATCGCTCCATTCAAGAAGGCGATGTCGCCCCCGGTGTGAATGAGGAACGTCTGGTCGGCGAGACGGGTGCCGAACAAGGCGCTCTCCGGGACCGAGGGGACCCAGTAGCGCTGCATTCCGGGCTCGGCGAAGCTGTTCAGGACCCCGATCCGAGTTCCGGCCTTCTTGGCGTAGTGCAGGTACTTGACGGCCACCGGCTGGCTGTTGGCGACGTTGCAGCCGATGAAGAGGATCAAATCGCTGCCGATCCAGTCCCGGTACGAGCAGGTTGTGGCCGCGACCCCGAGCGCGTGCTTCAGGGCGCTGGTGCTGGGTGAGTGGCAAACCCGGGCCGCATTGTCGATGGAGTTGGTGCCGAGCGCCCGGACCGCCTTTTGGGCGGCGTAGTACGACTCGTTCGACATACCCCGGCTGGTGAGGTAGAAGCCCAGCCGCTCCGGCCGGGAGGCCTGAATCTGACGAACGATCCGGTCGAAGGCCTCTTCCCAGCTAATCCGCTGGAACCCGGGATCGGCTCGCTGGCGCAGCATTGGGTAGGGTAGGCGGCCGAGGGACTGGAGCTCGGCATTCGATTTGTCGCGCAGGAGACGGACATCCGACAGCAGCTCCGGGTCCATCGCCTCCATGGTGTTGAGCTGCAGCAAACGCAGCCGGATGTTGCAGAGGTGAATGCCTTCCAGAGTCCAGTCCTTAAGGCCGAGCGTGCCAAGCGAACAGCCATCGCAGACGCCCTGATCCAAGATCCGCCAGGCGTGCCCGAGCTGGCGCCGGTTCTGCCAGATCGCCCGGAAGACTTCGCGGAAGTTTCGGGGCCGTTGTTCACCGATCCCGAACGGTTTCCAGCTCGCCCATAGCGCTGGCGTCCAACCGATCAGTGGGAGCCGACGCATGGGTGTCAATGATATCCGACTCGAACCGGGTGGCGCGCGAAGCCGCCCACCTTCCCCCCACACTTAGCGATATGATTGGGGGCTGGTGCAAGGAGGCTCGTCATCGAGACCACCAATCGGGGCGCGGTAGTCGTCGGGCTGCTGTTGATCGCCACCGGGGCAGTGTTTCTGCTGGTCAATCTGCTGCCGGGCCTTGATATTGGCCGAATGTGGCCCGGTATTTTCTTTGCCATCGCGGCTGCGCTGCTGCTGCCGCCGGTAATTCTGCCCAGCCACCGGCATGCGCTGGCAGGATTCGTGATCCCAGGAGTCATCCTGCTCGTGATGGGGTTGATCCTGACCTATCAAGTGATCACCGGCGATTGGGAATCCTGGGCCTACGCCTGGGCGCTCATTCCAGGCAGCGTCGGCGCGGGTCTCTGGGTGGCAGCCCGCCTCGGCTATTGGGGGCAGGGGGCCTCGACCGTTGGGCTGTGGCTGCTCGGCGGCAGCCTGGTCGGGTTCGTGAGTTTCTCGGCCTTCCTGGGTGGCGACAGTCCGCTGGCCCGGGGCGCGCCGGCTGCCTTGATCGCGCTAGGGGCAGTGATCACAGCCTCCGCGTTGATTCGCAGACCGAAGGACCAGTAGCGGAGGGGAAGACCCGGTCGGGGCCTGACACCGACCCGCGCGGCTGCTATTCCCCGCGCCGGCGTTATGATCAGGTTCAGATAGATGTGAGACGAGAGCAGTAGCGGGAAGAGTGCATCGGGGCCATCCTTGGGGTTGATCGCCAACCAAGGAGAGGGCCCCAATGCGTCAGTTATGGTACCCCCGCTCGTTCTACTACGTAATCCGACGCGGCCCGATCGAGCTGAGCCCCACGGCCCATGCGCGGTTGCGCTGGCTGAAAGCCTGGCAGCGGCTGCGCCAGCGAGGGTTCTCCAGCCAGGCGGCGGCGGAGATCCCGAAGCTGCCTCGGGCCACGCTCTACCGCTGGCAGCGGCGCGTGGAGCGAGACGGGCTGAAGGGTCTGGAACATCGGAGCCGCAGGCCGCAGCGGATCCGTCGCCCGCAGTGGAGCCCAGAACTGGCCCAGGCTGTGCTCGCGTTGCGGGAGCCCCTCCGATCGTACAGCTAAGGCAGTTCAGTCTCAACGTTGGGGGCAACATTCAAGAAATTAAGGTTGTGGCGCCAACCCCGTAGAGCGCCATTACCAGACATTAGCTCTTGGATGGGACGGGATCGACTGATAGACTATCGACGATGAGAAAGTCCGCTAAAGCAACGGAACAAGAGACGAAGAAATCTCTGCTTGCAAAATGAGAGAGACTGAACCACAGGAAATGGGGAATCCTAGAAGCTGGACGCTCTTGGTGGCGGCTGGCGGGGTCGCCCTCTTTCTTATCGTAGTTCTTGGCAGCGGCTGTACGCTGTGGCCGTACGATATCGATGACCCGCGCCCTGAATTGAGGCAGCGTTATGAGAAGCAATTGAAGGAGTTGTTAACCATCAACGAAAATGGTGAGACGATTGTTAAGGGCGAAGTGACGCACACCGGACAAGGTTGCGAAAACGCTCAGCAAAACTGTCATTTCGTTCTGCAGTTCAACGACCTCCCCATCTATGTCTATTACCGATACACGGAGCACGCTTCCTGTCTCAACGATGGAGCCGTGCGTCAGGCAGATCTGATAAGAAACGGTGACGTGGTCGAAGTCTTTGGGAAGTACTACTCGGTTGGAAGCATTTCGACCTGCGATTCGCTCGACTACTACATTCGCAAGCTCGAATGACCGACCACGGTCGAAAGGTGCTTCCGCGACGGCCGGAGCGTCTAAGAATCGCGTTCCGGCAGATGCCATCAATTACGTTGATCGAAGACCACGAAGCGAGAGGAGCCCCATTGTGAAGCGGCTATTCTTCGGTGCGGTCATCCTATTCGCAGCGGCATTGGCGACATTTGTCATCTCTGTCGACGTCTCGGGCCAGGAGGAAGAGGAGCCAGTATTGGATCTTTCTAGCGCCGCTGGCGGGGCCCCACAGGCCCCGGATACAGACAGTCAAGCTACTGGGGATCCATCGGCCGCAATCACGGTCGCACGTAGCCAGGTTCCTGGGAAGTCTTGCACGACGATTAACTTCGAAGGCCTTGGAAACGGAAGTTCGATTCCGGAATTCGATGGCATCACTTCCCCGGGCTGGCTGGCTTTGATTGATTTTGACGCAGGCGGCACAGGCAATTTCGCCTTCGAGCCCTCGCCTTCAACCATTGCGTTTTGGCTTGGGGATCCACCCGGATCGCGCGTTATCGATTTCGCCAAGCCAGCTTCTGACATCAGCTTTTTCTATACCTCGTTTGTAGACATCACGCTCGAGGCGTTTGATACTGATGGGAATTCAGTAGCCAAGGCCAATGCCCCGGCCAACTGGAATGAGGGCTCCGGAGGAGACCCAAACGGCACATTCAACAAATGGGACCCGCTGGGGGTGCAGACAGATGAGAATGTCATAAAGTCGGTTCGGGTTTCAGGCAACGTCAATCAAACTGGCATCGACGACCTGACCGTTTGCCGCAGCCTGCGCATTCACAGCGTCGAGATCACCCAAGCCATCCAGGTGTGGCAGACACTTGACGAGCTTAAGGATGATCTGGAAGACGATGGCGCACCACCTGTTCCGATCGTGGCATTGAAGCCGACAGCGCTGCGAGTGTACCTCGATGAGGTGGATACAGTTACTGAGGTGCGTGTGCAATTGAGGATCCCCGGCCTAATCAGTGACAAGACAATCACTCTTCAGCCTGGTTGCACGCCGGAAGAGATACGTAAGCAACAAAACAAATGTCTCTCGGTTGATTTCATTTTTGGGACTCCTGAAGACAGCTGGTTCGCCATAGTCAAGCTTTTCGATAGCGACGACAATGAGATTCAGAGTCTCGAGTTCACACTCACAAGCCGGACTTCGAGGGCATTGAAACTTGTGCCGGTAAGTGTCTGCCGACTGGTCCCAATTCCGCCATTCCCTACCGAGTGCGAAGAAGGCCAGCACCTAGAGAGATTCCTGCCACTGCTACGAGCCAGCGCTCCTACCCACAGGGTCCAAACAATCGGTGAAACTCGCACCGTGACAGTTCCTGGGGGTCTCATTGGTAATGTCTGGTGGGTAAAGGTACTTGCGGCCATTAATGGCCTCTGGGTGGTTCACGGGCCCTCCGATAGCTACTATCACGGGATGGTACGCAATGACGCGCCGGGGGATATTCTCGGCATGGCCCTCTTCAGAGGAGCGGCAAGCCGTGTGGAATCCCTCGTTCTGGGCACATTTGGGTTTGAGAATACGGCAGCAACGGTTCTCCACGAAACAGGGCACATGCTCGGTCGCCCTCATACGAACAAGGAGATTCCTGACGATAAGTGCTCCCTGGGGTCAGATCCTTTTACTGACTGGCCCTATCCCGATAATCGCATCCAGGAGGTAGGTTTTGATGTTGCCAACCGAAAGGCATTGGATCCGGAGAACACCTTCGATTGGATGAGCTATTGCCTGCCCCCCTATTGGATATCGCCGCACACGTATACCAAAGTTATGGAGACACTGCGTGAGACAGCAGAGCCTCTAGTGAGCATTCAGTCACAGCCTGTTCAGTTCTTCTTCTGGCACCTGTCAGGTGTGTTTGAAGATGGTGGCCTTATCCTTGAGCCACTATTCACATTCGAAGCCAAAGCCCTTGTCGAGCCGGGGGAGGGCTCGCATCGGATTGAAGTTCTGGATGCGGCCGGGACGATTCTCTTCTCCCGGTTTTTTGACCCGATTACAGTCAGTACGAGAACCTTCGGTGAGGAGGTCCAGGCTGATATCTTCTCGGAATTGGTGCCCGTTCAGAATGGAGCAGCAAGTATTGTCATCAGGAACCCTGACGGTGACGCCCTCGCGAATCTCGTGCTTGGATGAACGCCACCGACTGTGACGATAATCTTTCCTTCAGGGGGAGAGGCTCTTGAAGGGGAGGAGGAGCTGGCGTGGCAGGTGACAGATCCAGACAGCCCCAGTCACGTTTTTCGAGTTGAGTATTCACCAGACGGAAGCACAACGCAACACATCCTAGCAACCGATATCGAGGAAACACGAATTGTGGCCAATTTCGACGACCTTCCGGGTTGTTCAAATGGCTGCGTGATCCGGGTACTCGCATCTGACGGGGTGAATACGGGGATTGGGATATCCCACAACTTCAATGTTCCGAGTAAGGTCCCGTCGGCGGAAATCCTCTTTCCAGGGGACGGGACAACCTTTCAGACGCAGCAGCTCGTCTGGCTTCAAGGTCATGGATTTGATCCCGACGATGGATTCCTCACAGGCGCGGCTCTAAACTGGGAATCTAACCTGGACGGTTTCCTTGGAAGTGGGGACGAGCTGCAAGTCTCGGATCTTTCTGGTGGTGCGCATGTCATCACTTTCACAGCGACAGACGCGGAGGGCAACACAGCGTCAGATGCCGCCACGATTCATGTCGACGGTAGCAGGCCAGCGATGGATCTCATCGTTGTACCCGATGGGGTTCCCTCAAGATGCGTGGAAGTCACTATCGATGCGACCGACGAGGCTGGTGGGAGTGGACTAGCGAGCGTCGAATACAGCCTGAATGCGGGGGAAACCTGGAATTTGGTGTCGCTCGATGACTTGCCATTCGAGTTCAC
>CAYHSI010000038.1:0-12186 GCA_964359225.1 uncultured Anaerolineaceae bacterium | reverse complement strand
GGCGCAAGCGCAATTGGGACATCGGGCAGGCCCGCCGGGTGCTGGGTGCGGCCGCGATGGTGCTGGCCGCCGGGTTGACGATGGGGCTGGTTGCGGTCCGGCTGGCGATCCCGGCCGCGGCCGGCCAGGGTTGGGGCGCGGGTTTGCAAACTTACACGGAAGTAGGCGAGCGCATATCAGAATCGGAGGGGCGGGTGGCGGTCAACAATCCGCCCGGATTCAGCTTGGCGACCGACCGCGAAGCGGTCGTGATTCCGAATGGTCCGCCGGAGACCCTGCAGGCGGTTGTGCGCCGGTATCAGGTGGACTGGGTTGTCTTGGAGTCCAATCACCCCTCTCAACTGGATCCGCTATATGCCCATCCAGCGTAGCTTCCGTGGCTGCGGCTGGCAGACCAGATCGCCGACCCATTTGGGAGGCCGGTCTATCTGCTTGAGGTCATCCAGAGGTGAGGCCGGCTCGGCGGATCGCCCGGTCTTCGGCGGCCGGGCTTGCCGCCCTTATCCTGCTCGCCTCCGCGGCCCTGTATCTGTGGAGCGCCCAGCGTACGTTCCGGCTCGGGCTGCCACTGGATGATGCTTGGATCCACCAGACCTATGCCCGTAACCTGGTCGAACTCAAACAGTGGGCGTTCCTTCCGGGCGAGCCCAGTGCCGGCTCGACAGCTCCGCTCTGGACAGGCGTGTTGGCCGTCGGGTATTGGCTCCGGGTCAATCCGTTGTTTTTCGCCTACGCGGTAGGAATGACCGTGCTCGGGATCGTGGCCTGGCTGGCCGTCCGGTGGGTGCAGGTTCTTGTGCCGGAGCGCGCCGGCTGGGCATGGACGTTGGCCGTGCTAATTGGCTTCGAGTGGCATCTGGTCTGGGCCGGCTTGTCGGGTATGGAAACCCTGGCGGTGGCGGGGCTGGCCGTGCTGGTTCTCCTGGCCGCCGAAACCGGGCGGCTTGGCCCAGGTCGGCTCGGCCTACTGATTGGGGTGGGGGTCTGGTTACGACCCGACGCGTTAACCCTGGTGGGGCTCCCGCTTGGCGCGCTGCTGCTAGGGGAGCGGCGGAAGATTGGCCCGGACCTGGCTCGGTTGGCGGCCGGTCTTGCGGCCGTGCTGGTTCCCTACTTGCTTTGGCAGCGGTCGCTGTCTGGCGAGTGGTGGCCGAATACCGCCTTCGCCAAGCAGGCCGAGTATGCCGCGCTGCAAGAACTCCCCTTCGCGATCCGGCTGGCCGCCCAGGCCGGAATTCCAGGCGCGTGGCTGGGGGCCAAAGGATTGGATCCGGGAGGCCCGCTGATCGGAGTGATGGCCGCACTCGTTCCAGGGCTGGTGCTCTTCGTCATCGCTCAGCTGCGGGCTCGCCGGTGGGATCGGCTGCTCGGGCTGCTTTGGTCCGCAGCGTACATCGGCCTCTACGCGGCGCGCCTGCCGGCGACCTATCAGCACGGCCGATACGCGATCCCGGTGCTCCCAGTGTGGATGGCGCTGGCCGGAGCCGGAATGTTGGGCGAATTAGAGCTGCGTTCGGACCACTTCGGGAGACGAGTCCTTTCCCGGACCTGGATCGCGCTGGTGCCGATCATCGCCGGATATTTCTGGCTCGCCGGCGCGCGGGCCTATGGCCGAGATGTGGCCATCATCGAATCGGAGATGGTGGAGACGGCCCGTTGGATAGAGGCCCACACCCCCGAGGGTGCGGTGGTCGCCGCCCACGATATCGGGGCGCTCGGCTTTTTTGGTCATCGGACGCTGATTGATTTGGCCGGATTGATCGATCCAAGCGTGGTGCCGATCCTGCGGGACGAACCGGCGCTGGCTCGCTACCTATCCAAGCGCGGGACGGACTACCTGATGACTTTCCCCGGGTGGTATCCGCAGCTGACCGCGGGGAGGGCCCCGGTCTATGTCACCGGGGCCCGATTCAGTCCCGCGGCCGGGTCGGAGAACATGGCAGTGTACCGCTGGGAGGCATCCTCGTTTGCTCCGTGCGGTGGCTGTGCTATACTCGCCGAGCTGTGGCAGGGAAGGCCATGAAAGAGGTCAGTGTGCTTATTGTGGACGACCACCCGCTCTTCCGCGAGGGGGTGCGGAACGTGCTTATCTCAGAGGAAGACATCAAGATTGTTGGAGAGACCACCAGTGGAGCTGAGGCCCTTCAGCTGGTGAGGGATATGCAGCCGATGGTGGCGTTGGTCGATGTAAACCTGCCCAGCATGAATGGAATCCAAGTCACCCGGCAGGTGGTCGCCGAACGGATCAACACTGCAATTGTGCTGTTGACGGCCTATGATGACGTAGAGCAAGTGCTGCATGCGTTCAAGGCCGGTGCCGCAGCCTACTGCTCGAAAGACGTTGAGCCTGGCAAGCTGGTGGACGTGATCCGCAATGTCGCCCGGGGATACTTCGTGGTCGGCGACCAGGTTTACGATCAAGCCGGCCTCGAACAGTGGCTGTCGCGAGGGGTCGAGACCGTTCGGCGGCCGCATCTGGATGGAGACGTGGAAGCCTTCACCCCGCTCTCGCCGCGCGAGATGGAGATCCTGCAGTACGTGACTCGCGGGCTGAGCAATAAAGAGATTGCAGTCCAGCTCGGCATCAGCCATCAGACCGTCAAGAATCATATGACGGCCATCCTCCATAAGTTGGATGTTGAGGATCGGACCCAGGCCGCAGTGTACGCTTTGCGCCACGGCTGGGTGCGACTCCAGGACACCCGCAAGTAGCTGAATGACCGAGGCAAAGGCCGAGCTCAGCCCGGTAGAGGCGTTCGTAGAGATCGCCCGCCAGGAGCTCGAGCAAGTTCGCCGCGAGCGCCAGGAAATAGGCATGCTGGTTGAGCAGAGCCAGGGCGAAGTGGAGAAGCTGGCCCAACGCAACGCCTCGATTGCGGCTACCCTCCGGCAAATCCAATCCAACTTTGACACGGTCCCCCGCGAGGACATACGGTCCACTTATGAAGCTGCCGCGGATACCCAGCAGCGTTTATTCACGATGCGCGGCCAGCTGGAAAAGCTGCAGAGCGACCAGACCAACTTGCAGCGCTACATTGAGTTCATCACCAGTACGCTGAACCTGCTGGAAGGGCGCACGCAGGATGAGATGGCCGATGCGGATTCGGGGAAAGGATCCGTCATCGAGCAGATCATCGAGGCCCAAGAGGAGGAGCGACGCAAGATCTCGCGCCAGATTCACGATGGCCCGGCACAATCCCTGTCCAATTTCATCCTACAGGCTGAGATTGCGATGCGGTTGTTCGACATAGACCAGGATAAGGCCCGCGAGGAACTCAACAATCTGAAGGCGGCCGCCAATTCGACCTTTTCTCAGGTGCGCGACTACATTTTCGATTTGCGACCGATGATGCTCGACGACCTCGGCCTAGTCCCCACCGTTCGGCGCTACGCCGAGGCGTACAAGGAGAAGACCGGGCTAGACCTGAACGTCGTCGTGACCGGGAGCGAGCGGCGCTTGGAGGCCCACCGGGAGGTGCTTATGTTCCGCTCGGTCCAGGCCCTGCTGCAAAATGTCCGCGACCACGCCCAGGCCACCCAGGTCAAGGTGCTGCTTGATCTGGATGAAAGCCAGGTGAAGGCTTCGGTGGAAGACAATGGCAAAGGCTTCGACGTGGAGGCCGTGCTAGCAGTGGAGGGCGCTCCCCACGGGCTGCTCACGATCAAGGACCGATTGGAGCAGGTCGGAGGCCAGTTCCAGATTGAAAGCCAGCCAGGAGAGGGCACCCGGGTCTCCTTTTGGGTCCCCTCAGTTGAGGCGTAAGGGGACTTCCCCCGGTACCAGCCCCCGAATTCTGCTTAGGCAGGCTCCGCGGCGGGTGGACGTGGAAATCGGAGTTTTGTCCTATTGTCGGCTCCAGGGGCGCTCTCTATAATGAGGACGCCTTGGAGCGGAATCCAGGCGAATTCGGAACAGAAGGGAGGTGAATCAGTTGTTGTACGCACCGAAAGAGAGAGGTCAGGGTCTGGTCGAGTACGCGCTGATCCTTGTATTGGTCGCCGTCGTCGTGATCGTCATTTTGGCGCTGCTCGGCCCTGCCATTGGGAACGTGTTCAGCAATATCGTCAGTAACATTTAAGCGTCCAGTGGACAGGGTTCGAGTAGACGCTCGACCACCTGCCAGAAACGAGGGAGCCCTATCTCGATAGGGCTTCTTTCGTGAAAAAAGGAACAAAGGGGGCCCCTGAATCGGCCCGCCGGACGGTTCACTTGACATTTGAACCCCTAGCAGTATCATACCGACGCGCTGGCCGGGCGGGCGCGTCAACGCTCATCAAGGAGGCATAATGCGCCGTGGTCGGACGTTCATCTTGCTAGCTCTCATCCTGCTTATCGGGGCAGTCGGGGCATTTCTGCTCCTTGGCGGAGGCGGGGGGACGGCCGACGAGGTCCCGACCCCGACTCCGGTCGGCGAAGCCAACATCGTTATCGCGGCGCAGAACATCTCCCGAGGCTCGATCATTGCTTCGGATGCAGCGATCATTTCGCCGTATCCGGCCGACTACAAAGTTGAGACGATGCTGGACGACCTCGGCCAGGTTGTCGGCAAGCGGGCCAGGATGGACATCGCCCGTGGGGTTCCCATCACCGAAAACATGGTGACCGACGAGGCCGGTGACTTGCTGGGGGTGGGCTCAGATGCCTCGATCGCCATCCCACCTGGAATGACCGCGATTTCGATCCCGATGGACCGCTTCTCGGGAGTGGCTTTCGCCTTGCGGTCCGGCGATCAGGTGGACGTGTTGGTCAGCTTGCTGCTGGTCGACCTCGACGAGGATTTCCAAACCGAGCTTCCCAACGAAACCGCCTTCCTGTTCAACTCTCAGGGAGATCTGCTGAGCGGATTCGTCTGCCGGGCGGTCGAGACCAACGACGCAGGGGAGATCCTGTGCTCGGTGGCGGAAGAGCGGCCGCCAGTACAGGGCAAGACCGTAATCGATGAGGCGACCGACGGATCGTTCTTCGTCGTTCCGATCGGGACCCAGCGTCCGCGGCTCGTCTCCCAGCGGCTGATTAGCAACGCGGTGGTTCTCGGGGTCGGGACTTTCCCCCTCCCTGAAGAGGATGCCGTCCCGGTCGCCGCTACACCGGTCGCCGGGGTCGGGGCTCCTAGCGGACAGCCCGCCGCGGTGGCCGAAGCGCCGGCGATTGTGCCGCCGGATATCGTAACCCTGATCGTCCGACCCCAGGATGCCTTGGCCCTCAATTGGGCGGTACGGGCCGGGGTGGACTTGGTGTTGACTTTGCGCAGCCCGAATGACCCGACTGCCGAGCTGGTCTTGGAGAGCGTGACGCTGCAGTTCTTGATTGAGAATTACGAGATCACTATTCCATCCAGGCTCCCCTTCGGCACGGTTCCTCGCCTGGAGGCACCACCGTTCTTGTTCCCGCCACAGCTGGAGCCCACGCCGGTACCGCAGCAGTAGTAAGGGTTCGAATCGGACCGATACATCGCCTGATCCGGAGAACCGCAAATGAGTGAAGGCGGCGAGGACCGCATCCGGGTTCTTATCGTCGACGATTTCGCCGAGACGCGTGAGAACATCCGGAAGCTGCTTCAGTTCGAGAGCGACATCGTCGTCGTAGGCGCGGCGCGTTCGGGGCAAGAGGCGATCGAGATCGCCGTCGAAAGCAAGCCCGACATCGCCATCATGGACATCAACATGGCGGACATGGACGGGATCACCGCCACCGAAGCCATCCTGCGAGAAGTTCCCTTCACTCAGGTCATCATCCTCTCGGTCCAGAGCGAGCCGGATTACATGCAGCGGGCGATGTTGGCCGGGGCCCGCTATTTCATGGTCAAGCCCCCCTCCAGCGAGGAGCTGATCGCCACGATCCGCAATCTCTCGGTCATGGCTCATCAGAGGCGCAAGGACTATGAGAAGCCTCGCCAGTTAATGGCGAGTGACGTGCCCGGTTCACCGGGTTACGTTCCGGCACACCGGCCGCTTGGCAAGGTCCTCACTTTCTACAGCCCAAAGGGTGGAGTGGGCTGCACAACCCTCGCCACGAACCTGGCGATCGGGTTCGACAGCCCCGACACTCCAACCGTGTTGGTCGATGGGCACTTACAGTTTGGGGATGTCTCCGTTTTCCTGAACCTACAAACCAAGACCTCGATCAGCGATCTGACCGCCCGCTCAGCAGAGATCGATCCGGAAATCGTGAACGACGTCCTGCTGGTCCATGAGAGCGGCCTCCATATTCTGGCGGCTCCGCCCCGACCGGAGATGGCCGACGAGGTCAGTTCGGAGCAGATCCGTAGCATCATTCAGTTCTTGAAGCGGCAGTTCGCCTACGTTATTGTCGACACTGCCTCGGCGATGGATGACACAACTCTGGCGATCCTGGATACGACCGACCTGTTGATTGCGATTGCGACGCCCGAGATTCCGGCCATCAAGGATGCGCGGCATTTGCTGGATCTGCTTCACATCCTGGAGTTTCCGACCCAGAATGTTTGTTTCGTGTTGAACAAGATGGACCGCAGGAGTGGGATCTCGACCGAGGCGGTCGCCGAAAACCTGAAACGCGAAGTTGAGGCGGCAATTCCGCTGGATGAACGAGTGGTCACCGCTTCGATCAACAAGGGCGTTCCGCTCTTGCTCAGCGATCGCAGCAGCCCGCAGGCGCGGGCGATGCTGCAACTTATGGGTACAATCAAGGAACGCTTGGTGAAGGCGGAGGAACCGCAAACTGAGGACGCGCAGAAGGAGCGACCGCGGTTGTTCGGTCGCTAGGGACGGAGCCCCGGAGGTTTAGTCGTTGTCGTTACTCAAGCGGATAGAACAAGGCCAAACGGAAACGAGCGCTCCGGCCGAGCAGAAGCCTTTTGCCCCGGCCCCGGGGGGTGGTGGTACCTCGCGTCTGAGCGGCCTGACTGCCCGGCGGGCGGCTCCGTCAGGTGCTAGCTCCGGCAGCCGGATTCACGATATCAAGAACGAGGTTCAGAACCGGTTGCTGGCTGAGCTAGATCCCTCGATGGATGTGACCCAGACCGCGGAGGTCCGGCGCCAGATCGAGGAGCTCTTCGAGGGTATTCTGGTCGAGATGAATATCGTGCTCTCTCGACCGGAGCGGAGACGTCTCTTCGAACAGATCGTGGCCGAGATCCTCGGCCTTGGTCCGATTGAGCCGCTGCTCTCGGATGACACCATCACCGAGGTAATGGTCAACGGGGCGAAGAACATCTTTGTCGAGCGGGCGGGGAAGATCCACCGTGAGCCGACCTCCTTCGAAAGCGACGATCACCTGATGCGGATCATCGATCGAATCGTTGCGCCGCTTGGCCGCCGAATTGACGAATCGAGCCCCTATGTGGACGCCCGCCTCAATGACGGTTCCCGAGTGAATGCGGTGATCCCGCCCATTTCACTGGTCGGTCCGGTGCTCACCATCCGGAAATTCGCCCGCAATCCAATCACGGTCGAGCAGCTGATCGACTCCGGGACGATCACAGCCGAGTCGATCGAGTTCATGAAAGCGTCGGTCATCGCCAGAGTGAACATGGTCATTTCGGGCGGCACCGGATCCGGGAAGACTACGATGCTCAACGTGCTTTCCCAATACATCCCTTCCGATGAACGCATCGTCACGATCGAGAACGCGGCCGAACTCCAGCTGCGCCAGGAGCATGTGGTCACGCTGGAGTCTCGCCCACCAAACATTGAAGGGCGAGGCGAGGTCACGATCCAGAATCTGGTGGTTAATTCGCTCCGAATGCGGCCCGACCGGATCATCGTTGGGGAGATCCGGGATGAGGCGGCGCTCGACATGTTGCAGGCGATGAACACCGGCCACGAGGGCTCCATGACCACCGCCCACTCCAACAGTCCCCGCGATACTCTTTCCCGGATCGAGACCATGACTATGATGGCCGGCATGGACCTCCCCACCCGCGCCATCCGGGAGCAGATCGCTTCGGCGCTCGAGCTGGTGTGTCACCTGGAGCGTATGCGGGATGGAACCCGCAAAGTCACCCATATCACGGAGATCCAGGGGATGGAAGGCGATGTCATCACGATGACCGACCTCTTCGTCTTCGAGCAGACCGGGCTCGAGAATGGCAAGGTGATCGGCCGCTTGCGACCCACCGGCTTGCGGCCGAAATTTATGGAAAAGATCGAACAATCCGGAATTCACTTGCCGGCATCGATCTTCGGCGTCGGGGACCGCAACCTCTACCGATAGAATCTATGAACCCCTCCTCGGTGCTGATCGTCGGTGGCGGACTCGGCCTGCTGCTCTTACTGGTGGGCCTAGTCCTAACATTTGTCGGCGGCGGGTCGGTGGTCGAAGAGCGATTGGGACGCTATGCGGAGACCGGCGGCCTGATCACGACGGTCGGGGAAGATGCCGGCGAGCAGCGCGACCGGCCGACCGTGCTGTCCGATTTCTTCAATCGAATGGGGGAGGGGACCGACCTCTTCGCCTCGATCGGCGTCAGTCTCGCTCAAGCCGACATCAAACTGCGGCCGGCGGAATTCATCGCCGCAACGGTCATTGGCTCCGTCGGAGCAGCCGGGCTGGGCCTGATCCTGGGGCTCCCATTTCTGATGGCGCTCGGGGCAGGGGCTGGCGGCCTGTTTATCCCCCGAATCTACGTCAACCAGGCCAGACGGCGCCGGCTCAAGAAGTTCGATGACCAGCTGGGAGATATGCTCAACCTGATGGTCAACGGGCTGCGGGCGGGCTTTTCCACCCTCCAGGCAATGGAGGCGATTAGCCACGAAATGCCGTCCCCCATTGCGGACGAGTTCCGCCGGGTCGTGCAGGAGATGCAGCTGGGCATCACCACTGAAGAAGCCCTGGACCACATGCTGCGGCGGATTAACAGCGCGGACCTAGACCTGGTGATCACTGCGATCAACGTCCAAAGGGAAGTCGGTGGCAATCTGGCCGAAATCTTGGATGTCATCTCATTCACCATTCGGGAAAGGGTGCGGATCAAGGGCGAGATTCAGACCCTGACCGCCCAGGGACGGGCGACCGCCTGGGTCATCTCGGCCTTGCCGATCGCGTTGATTGCATTGCTCTTTTTGGTTAATCGGACCTATGTCATGCAGTTCTTCAACCCGGCAACTCGCAATTGTGGGATCCCGATGCTGTGCCTCGCCGGGCTGATGGTCGGGAGCGGCTTCTATGCCACTCAGAAGATCGTGGATATTGACATTTAGGAGGCGGTGAGTCCAATGCCTGCAGCGATACTAATCGGAGTTGTCGCGGTCTTGGTCGCCATTGTGGTCGTGATCATTGGGGTGCGGATGCCGCAGTCTAAAGATCCGATCCAAGAACGGCTGTCCGAGCTGATGGTCAGCGAAGAATCGATGACCCTGGAGGAACTCGAGCTCTCACAGGATTTCGCCCAACGGATCATTGTCCCGTTCTTCAACCGGATCGGCCAGTTGGCCCAGCGCTTTACGCCCCAGGCTACTCTGGAGTCGGCGAAGAAGCGCTTAGAGATGGCCGGCAATCCGATGCAGATGAACCCGGCCTTCTTCCTCATGCTGCGGTTTGTGTTCGCCTTCTTGTTCGGGACCGGACTTTTCTTGGTTTTCGCTAGGACCGGGCGAAACTTCATTCAAGGCATTGGAATCTCCCTGCTCTTCATGCTGATCGGCTTCGCCTTTCCGAACCTTTGGCTGACCGGGCGGATCCGGGGCCGGCAGAAGTCAATCTTTCGGGCCATGCCGGACGCGCTTGACTTGCTCACGATCTCGGTCGAGGCCGGCCTTGGCTTTGACGCCGCCATGGCGAAAGTACATGAGAAGTGGGAAAACGAGCTTTCGCTCGAACTCGGCAGAGTGATTCAGGAGATCCGATTGGGGAAACTGCGCCGCGACGCACTGCGGGACATGGCGGAACGACTGGGGGTCAACGAGATGACCAGCTTCGTCGCGGCGGTCATCCAGTCAGAGCAGTTGGGTGTCAGTATGGCAAAGGTCTTGCGGATTCAATCTGACCAAATGCGGGTCCGCCGGCGGCAGATGGCCGAGGAAGAAGCCCACAAGGCCCCAATCAAGATGGTCTTTCCGATTGCGCTGCTGATCTTTCCCTCGATCTTGATTATTCTCCTGGGGCCGGCCGCAATGCTCTTGCTCAATTCACCGCTGGGAGGCATCCTCGGGTCAGGTGGATAGGTGGTCGGCGTCCTGCCTGAGCAGAGACCCCAGTTAGGCCCCAAGCGCAGTACGCGCCAGACAATCCACGCGATCCAGAGATGGCTCGGAAGCGGGCTCGAGCTGCTGTTTCCGATTCAGTGCGTCGGCTGCCAGACTCCGGGTTCGATTTGGTGCAGCAATTGTGCAGCCGCTCTCGAACGGTTTAGCGAACCGTTCTGCGGCAATTGCGGCCTGGCCCTTGGAGGCTGGTCTGCTTGTCCCTCCTGCCGGAGACGCAAACCCGTCCTGGCCGTCCGTTCCTACGCCCGGTACACCGGCCGGCTCGTTCAAGCCCTGCTGCACCTGAAATACCGTCCCGATCTGAAGCTGGCCTCCGTCATGGCGGACTGGCTGACCGGGCTGTATCGTCCCTCGGAGTGGCAGGCCTCGCTCGTCGTCCCAGTTCCCCTCAGTCCGAGCCGATTCCAGCGGCGTGGCTTCAATCAGGCCGAGCTATTGGCCCACGGGCTGGCCCAGCGACTCGAGCTTCCAATGGCCGCGTCCCAGCTCAGCCGGGTAAGGGAGACTCGATCCCAGGTCGGACTCGATCCGAGTGAGCGAAGCTTGAATGTGAAGGGAGCGTTCGCAGCCAGGCGAGGGGCGTTTGCAGGCGAGGCAGTCCTGCTGGTAGACGACCTGTACACTACCGGGGCGACCCTCGCCGCTTGCGCCCAGGCTGTGCTGGCCGACGGGGGCGGACCCGTCTGGGGACTCACCGTTGGTCGGGCCTGACCGAGGCAGCCACAGCCGGTCAACGTCGGAAGCTCAAGGAGGCACCTCCGTGGAAGTGATCATTAATGTCCGCAATATGGAACTGACTGAGCGCTTGCAGGAGTATGTCGAAAAACGGGTCTCGAGATTGGATCGATACCTTGATGTGCTGGATGAAGCGATCGTGGATCTGCGGGTGGTCGAGACGGCCCGCAGCGCAGCAGATCGGCAGATTGCCCAGCTCACCGTGCGCGGCAAGAGTGTCGTGCTGCGCGCCGAGGATCGGGCCGATGACATCTACCCGGCGGTGGACTCAGTTCTGGAGAAGATCGAGCGCCAGATCGAGCGTTACAAGGGGCGCCGCTGGAAGTCGCGCGGGGACGGCCGGTCGATGGGTGAGTTGCTCGCCAGGGATGAGCAGGAGTCGGACGAAGCGGGCTGGAGAATCGCTCGGCGCAAGCGGCACCAGCTTCAGCCGATGAGCGAGCCGGAGGCCATCGAACAGATGCGGCTGTTGGAGCACGAGGATTTCTTCATCTTTCTCAACGAGGCCGGCAATCAGGTCAACCTGCTTTACCGCCGCCGAGACGGCGCGCTGGGGCTGATCGAGTCGGAAATCGCCTGAGCAGCCCCAAGAACGAAAAACCCCGGTCGGGTTGGGCAGACCGGGGCGGACTTGGGCATGCCGTTCTTGGGCTCACCAACCCTCAAGGAATTGGCGCCAATCCTCATTCGCCGGCAGATGAGAGCCGAACAAGTAGGCCGCCGAGGCTTGAGGTTCGACGGGGAGTCGCTGCAATCGCATTCGGGCATCTTTCAAAGGCCGGCCGCCCTTCTTTAGATTGCAGGCGGAGCAGGCCGTCACCAAGTTGGTCCAGCCGTGCTCGCCGCCGCGGTGCCGAGGCACGACGTGGTCCAGGGTCAGCCGGCTTGCGCGGGCGCCGCAATACTGGCAGGTGTGGTCATCGCGGCGGAAAACCTCCCGCTTGCTGAGCCGCACCCGGGGATACGGGCGCTTGACCATGTAGCCGAGACGAATCACAGAAGGCCTGGGGTAGAGCGCCCTGACCGTCCGGATATGACCTCTCCCATTGAGCAACATTTCCGCCTTGCCATACAGCAGCAATCCCACGGCTCGGCGGGTGGTGCACACGTTGAGCGGCTCAAAGTTGGCGTTTAGCAGCAGTACCGGCTCGTTCATGGGCGAATTCGGGGGATTATATCACCAGGGCTTCGAGGGACTCTACCGGTCGCGCACAGGCGGGCTTGACCGGGGGCGGGCTATTGTACAATCGGAGGCGGATCTGCAGC
>CAYHSI010000037.1:0-12362 GCA_964359225.1 uncultured Anaerolineaceae bacterium | reverse complement strand
CGAGGGTTAACCCTACCCTTGTGGTAAGCTGCAAACGCGGGATGGGGCCTCGCGATGGAGCCCCTCCCGCGTTTTTCTTAATAGAAGAGTTTCTGCGCACTAGAGTAGTGATATGACCCAATACGTCATCCGACGGATTCTCTCTTCGATCCCGGTGCTGTTCGGCATCGCGCTGGTCGTCTTCAGCCTGGCTCGCCTGATACCCGGTGAGCCATGTACCGCGATGCTTGGAGAGCGGGCGACCGCGGAGGTCTGTGAGCGTTTTACCCGAGAACAAGGGTTAGACAAGCCCGTCCCGGTGCAGTTCCTGATCTTCCTACGCAACGTGATCCGCGGCGATCTGGGGACCTCGATCCGCTTTACCCGCCCGGTGACCCTGATCCTAGTTGAACGGTTGCCCATGACCATCGAGCTCAGCCTGACTGCGCTCACGATCTCCATCCTAATCGGGATCCCGGCCGGAATTCTCTCCGCCCTGCGGCATAACTCGGCCACCGATGTCGCGACGATGGTGGGCGCGAACGTTGGAGTGTCGATGCCGGTCTTCTGGCTGGGATTGATGCTGGCCTATGTCTTTGCCATCCTCTTCAAGGACACTTTCCTCCAGCTACCTCCCTCTGGCCGGATTACGGCCGGCCTGAGTGCGACGCCTTTCTACGAGGTCTTTGGCTGGGAGCTGGTCGCCGACAGTGCCTGGTTTAAGGTCAACGAATTCTTTGCCAATCTCTACATCTTCAACTCGATCATTACCGGGAACTGGGAAGTGCTCAAGGACGTGTTGAAACACTTGATCCTGCCCGCCGCGGCCTTGAGCACGATCCCCATGGCGATCATCGCCCGGATGACTCGCTCCAGTTTGTTGGAGGTGATGGGCCGCGAATACATCCGGGCCGCCCGGGCCAAGGGAGTACTGGAGCGGAATGTGGTGATGCAACACGCCTTGAGGAACGCACTGCTTCCTCTGGTGACGATCATTGGGCTCTCGATGGGGCTGCTGCTGAACGGCGCGGTGCTCACTGAAACCATCTTCGGGCTGGCCGGGGTCGGCCGGATCTTGTATGAGGCGATCACTGCCCGGGATTATCCGATTATCCAGGCGTTCACCTTGGTCATCGCAGTAAATTACGTGGCAATCAATCTACTGGTGGATCTCTCCTACTCTTACCTCGATCCGCGAGTGCGGCTCAAACAGGAGGCCTGAGGCTTGGCTACCCTGGAACAGGCACTTGGCCGCCCGGTCTCGGTCGCACTGCCGAGCTCGCTCTGGGGGACCGCCCTGCGGCGGCTGCTCCGGCGGCGATCCGCCATCGCCGGGATGGCCATCCTGGGCAGCCTGGTTGTGATCGCGGTTCTGGCGCCCGTGATTGCACCCTATGATCCGATTGAGGTGCTGATCGGGGTGGAGCAGGTCAAACCCCGTGAGGCGCCTTGCATCTACCTGCTCGGTTGTCCGACCGATCGCCCGCAGCATTGGATGGGGATTGATGGCAACGTCCGCGATCAGTTCAGTCGAGTGGTCTACGGCACCCGGTTGTCCTTATTGATCGGTTTCACGACGGTCGGCTTTGCAATCGTGGTTGGCTTGACCCTCGGGTCGGTGGCCGGTTACTTCGGAGGCTGGATCGACAATGTCATCATGCGGCTCATGGACGTGCTGCTGGCTTTCCCCTCCTTACTGCTGGCAATCGCCATCGTTGCCGTTCTGGGACCCGGGCTGCAGAACGCCTTGCTGGCCATCGCCATCGTGCACATCCCGGCCTACGCCCGGGTGATGCGGGCCAGCGTACTGTCAGTCAAGGAGACCGAATTCGTGGTGGCCTCCAGGGCGCTCGGCTCGCACCCTCTGCGAATTCTGTTCACCGCCGTATTTCCGAACGCGGTGACACCCCTGATCGTCCAGGGGACCCTCGGGATTGCCACCGCGATTCTGGATGCGGCCGCGTTGTCCTTTTTGGGACTCGGGGCCCAACCGCCGACCGCGGAATGGGGGACGATGCTGGGGGCCGAACGCAATCAAGTCTTCACCGCCCCCCACCTGGTGTTCTTCCCGGGCCTGGCGATCATGATCACAGTTCTTGGCTTCAATCTGTTGGGGGATGGCCTGCGTGACGCCTTGGACCCCCGGTTGGCCAACCGCGGCTCGGCCGCTCGAACCTAGCCCAGTATGAGCCTGCAGCGGATCTGCGTGTTTTGCGGTTCGAGCGACAGCGTGCCGCCGGAGTACCTCCAGGCCGCCCGCGAAATGGGGCAGGCGATCGCCGCTCAGGGAATCTCGCTGGTCTATGGAGGGGGCGGCACGGGGATGATGGGGGCCGTGGCCGGCGGGGTTTTGGGAGCCGGCGGCCAGGCAATCGGGGTGACAATCAAGCTGTTCAATACCGCGGGGCTCGGCCGCCCGGAGCTCTCTGAGCTGTTTGTCTACGAAACGCTGCACGAACGCAAGGCCAAGATGGTCGAGCTCTCGGATGGGTTTGTGGCGCTGCCCGGCGGACTCGGAACCTTGGACGAACTGATCGAAAGCCTGACCTGGGCCCAGCTCGGGCTACATACCAAACCGGTCGGAGTGCTCAATCAAAATGGATACTTCAACCCGCTGCTCTCGATGCTGGAGCAGGCCCGCCAAGTCGGCTTTCTGTACTCAGACCAGACAGACCTTCTCATCCATGAGCAAGAACCGGCCAGGCTGCTTGAGCGCATGAAGACTTTCCGGCCTCAGGTGGACCTGGCAGCCCGCTGGCTCAATCAGGCCAGCAAACAGGCGGATCCGGAGCGAGCAGGATGAATGCAGCCGAGTATTTCGATCACTGGGCGACGGTCTGGCGCGATCTACAGCTAGGGGTGGCTGTGCTGCATGACTAGCAGCTCAGCTTCCGCCCGGCCGAGCGCTATTCCCGAACCGTGGGTGACATCCTGCGCCACATCATCAACGTGGAGCAAGGCTGGATCCATTACGTCGTCCGCCGCTCACTGAAGACCTGGCCGGAAGAGGGCGCCGACCAGCTGAACACCGTTCGGGCGATCCAAGCCGAGCTGACTCGGACCCACAAGGAGACCCTGGAATACCTGAACACAGTCCCGATGGATGACTTCAACCGCATCGTGCAGGTCCCTGGAGATGGCACTCCGAAACTCGGCTGGATCCTCTGGCACGTCCTCGAACAACAAATCCACCATCGCGGCGAGCTGTTTCTCTGCCTGAGTCTCTTGGGGATGGAACGACCCAAGATCGACCGGCCAGGCTGATCTCAAAACCCGACGAACCGGCTTCGAATCGGCATGCGCAGAACGGGTCGCGCCCGCCATTGGCTTAGTTGCTGGGGGGAGAAATGGCTTGGGGTGCTACTTCAAGCGGCAGCCAGACCGTGAGTTTGGATCCTTTGCCGTTGAATCCAGTGCTCTCGACGGTAATTCGGCCGGAGTGTAGCTCGGCAATCTCCTTGCAGATTGCCAGGCCGAGGCCGGTGCCGGATTCCCCGGAGGCCTCGCCGGCCCGACCGCGGTAGAAGCGACTGAAGATCAGCGGCTGTTCTTCCGGCGCGATTCCCATCCCGGTGTCCTCGATCTCGGCAGTCACCCAACGCCGATCGGACCAGGATCGGGATTGGGTACGCACCGTGATTCTTCCCCCCGCCGGTGTGTAGTGCATCGCGTTGGTCAACAGGTTGGTAAAGACTTGCCCAAGCAGCCGGCGATCGACGTTGGCCTTGGGCAGCTGCGGCTCAGCCTGGATCGTGAGCTCCAAACCTCGCGAGCCGGCCAGGCTGCGGCGGTCCTCGACCAGCGCCGAGAGCAGTTCGCCAATGTCAAGCGCCTCTGGGTTGAACGGAGTCGCCCCGGCCTCCAGGCGTGAGAGAGAAAGCAGGTCATCGATCAGGTTGGCAAGCCGTTCACTTTCGCGGGTAAGGGTCTGCAAATAGCGGGCGGACTTGACTCGGTCGTCCGTGGTCTCCATAAGATCCAGATAGAGTCGGATGTTGGTTAGCGGGGTCCGCAGTTCGTGCGACACGTCCGAGACGAATTGAGACTTGAGCCGATCGACTTCCTTCAAGGCACTGATGTCATGCTCGACCCCGACCAGGTTGATCACCTGCTTCGCGGCATCCATGACCGATTGGACGGTGAGGACTGCCTCATAGGTCGAGCCGTCCTTGCGCCGATTTACTACCTCTCCACTCCAAGTGTCGCCGCTCAAGATGGTCTCCCACATCTGGTCATAGAACTCGCGCGGATGGTGGCCGCTCTTGATGATTTTTGGCGTCTTCCCGACCGCCTCCAAGAAGCCAAACCCGTTTAGCCGCTCCCAGGCCGAGTTGACAAACTCGATCTTTCCCTGCCGGTTCATCACGAACACCGCGTCGCCGACGTTGGCCAGGATGGCGCTGAGTCGATCGCGCTCCGCCTTAAGGGCAGCCTCCAAGGCCTTCCGCTCGGAGATGTCGAAAACCAGGATGCTGACCCCCTGGGGTTTGTCTTGCTCGTCGATGACCAGGCTGACTGCCACGATGGCGGGAATGTGGCGATCGAATTGGCTGATGAAAACCGTCTCATAGACGTCTCGGGCGGGCAGTTCGCCGCGCAGTCGAGCCTGATAGCGCTGCAAAACCTCCTGGCCACCCTCTTTGGGCAGACAAACCGTGACCGGCTGGCCCAACAGTTCCTCTGCCTTGTACTCAACCATGTCGGCAAACGCCTGGTTCACATACACAAAGCGGGCCTCGAGGTCGGCCTGGAAGATTCCGCCGACCGCGGTCTCGACCAGGGCTCGGTAGCGGGCCTCGGAGAGTGCCAGGTCGCGGGTGCGCTCGCTGACCTCAATCTCCAGCCGGTGGGCCTGGGAAGCGATCTGCCCGTACAGGTGGGCATTCTCGAGCGCGACGGCGGCCTGGGCCGCAAAAGCGATCAGCAGGTCGAGATCGCGGTTGCGGAAGGGGCGCTCAGCGCCGAGTCGGCGAACCGTCATGACCCCCATGGTGCGCTGCCGCACCTTCAACGGAGCCATCATCAGAACTTCCGGCTCCTGCTCGGGCGTTCCGGGCACCTGGAGGCCCCGCGGATCGGCAGTTGGGTCGTTGCTGATGAGCGGCTTGCCGCTCTCGACGACGTGGCCGACCAGGCCTTCGCCTGGCTTCAAATCGAGAGCCTGAAATGCGGGGGCGGGTTCGTCGAGCGCGATCACGCAGCGCAGGCTGTTGGTCTGCGGATCGTGCAGGTGAATCCGGCTGCCGTCCGCCAGTAGCAAGTCCTTGGCCTTCTCCGCGATCAGCTTGAGCACCGTCTCCTGGTCGAGGGAGGCCGAGATCGAGCGGGCAGTGTGGATCAGCGCCTGGGCCTCCTCCGCTCGCTGGTTGGCCTGGGCGAGCAGGCGGGCGTGCTGGACCGCGATGGCCGCCATCGTGGCCACCGCCTGGGCCCGCTCGACTTGCTCCTCCTGGAAGGTCCGCCCCTTGCTTTTTATGAAAAGCCCCAGGGCGCCAATGGGCACGTCGCCGGCGATGAGCGGAACTCCGAGATAGGCCCGGACGCCGGCCTCAACCCAGGAGGGAAGCGCACTCGGATGGTGAGAGTACTCATGCAGCAGCAGCGGCTTCCGGGTTTCGATCAACCGCCAGGCCAATCCCTGCCCTCTGGGGGTCGCCTCCTGTTTGAGCGAACTCGGCAAGCCGACCAGATAGGGATAGGACAGCTTGTCGGTGTCCGGATCGAGCAGAGCGATTGCACCGGCCTCGGCGTCTACTACTTCGACCGCCTGATCCAACACCTTCTTGAGCACATCCGACAGGTCTAGCGAGCTGGCTACGGCCTCGATCACCTGGTATCGCAACTGTTCGCGTTCGAGCGATTGGCGCATCTGCACCCGGGCCCGGACATTGCCCAGGGCGATCGCTACGTGGTCCGCCAGAGCGGCCACCATTGGTCGGTCTTCCGGGGTCAGCCAGGGTGCGCTCACGTTCAAGGTGCCCAGTAGAAGATTGTCATGAATCAAAGGTGCCACGATGACGGGAGTATCGCCCAGCAGCTGAATGATGCGAGGCAAGAGCGGACGCAATCGTTGGGGCATCATCTGCCCAACGACTTCCGACCGGTTGGTGGTAAAGACTGCCTCGCGGTGTTGCAGTGCTTGCCGGTAGATATCTACCTGCTGCGGATCAAACCGGTATCCTTCTAGAGCCTGACCGGTCAGCCGCTTCAATTGGCGCTCGACTGTCGTGCTCAGTGAACGGCCCTGAACGATCAGGGTGCCATCGGGCTGTAATAGAGCCACGCCGCCGCGCAGCTCGAGCTGCCGGAGTTCTTTGGAGACCGCCCGAACGAGATCCTGCTCGCTAGAGGCCGCTTGGCGAGCGACCCCGGCGGCCGCGGCAAGCGCGTTCGACCAAATCTCACGGGTGTCTGTTTTCGGTTCCTGGACCTGGACAACCACTGGCAAGGCCTCGAGGGGGCGGCGAGTCTAGCATGGAACAAGCCACGCCGCGGGTGCCTTTACACGGTAATCCCAAGGCGTTAGACTCGCCCTGACCTATTAGTCCCATAGGAGCGAGGATGTCCCTGCTAGCGAATTGGAAAGAAGTAATGGATACCGCCAACCTGTCTGCCGGCAAGCAGATGGACGTGGTCAGCAAGTGGTTGATCATCACCCGGGCGGCAGTGTTCACGATGACGGCAACCTCCGGCATGATCGGAGGGCTGCTGGCCGCCGCGGTGGCCGAAAACCCAGACTGGCTTAACTTCGGCCTGGCGTTTGTTGGGCTGGTCATCGCCCACGCTGCCAACAACATGAATAACGACTACTTCGATATGGAAGGCGGGGTAGATACCGAGGACTATGCCCGGGCGCAGTACGCCCCTCACCCGGTGCTTTCCGGGATGCTGACGAAGCGAAGTCTGGGAGGCGCGGTTCTTTTCCTCAATCTGCTGGACGCCCTGATCCTGATCGTGCTGTACTTGCGAAGCGATTGGCCGGTGATCGCCTTCGCCCTGGCGGGTCTGTTCATCAGCGTCTTTTACGTCGCGCCCCCGCTGAAGCTCAAACACCACGGACTGGGAGAGCCGGGGGTGTTCCTGGTGTGGGGGCCCTTAATGATCGGGGGGACCTTCTACGTGACGGCCGGCGTGCTCCCACCGGCCGGAGTGTGGCTGGCGACCATTCCCTATGCTCTCGCGGTAGCCACCGTGCTGACGGGCAAGCACATCGATAAGCGGGAGGCCGACCAGGCGAAGGGGATCCACACCCTCCCGGTGCTCATCGGAGAGCGACTCTCCCTGCAGATCAATATGGCCCTGATGGTGGCCTTTTACCTGATTGTGGTGGCGTTGGTGCTGACCGGCACGCTCGGGGTTTGGGTGTTGCTGGTGTTCCTCGCCGTCCCCCGGTTGAAGACCGCCCTGGAGACCTACCGCAAACCCAAGCCTACTCAGCCCCCGGAGAACTATCCGGTCTGGCCGCTGTGGTTCGTGTCATGGGCCTTCTATCACAACAAGCGGGCCGGGTTGCTGTTTGTGATCGGACTGGTGATCAATCTGCTGGTTCCGCTGAGCTTGTAAGATTCGGAGCGAGGGCCTGGACCACCCAGGCCGGGAAGGGCCGCGGGCGCCCGGTCGCCAGGTCAATCGTCAGCCAGACCGAAATCGCTCGAGCCAGCAGCTCTCGCTGCGGTCCGCCAAAGATGGCGTAGTAGCGCTCGGCGCTGGCTTTCCTCAACGAAACCAAATAGGTCTCGACTTCCAACTCATCGCCGGCCTGGGCTGGCAGTAGGTATTCAATTCGACTGCGTTTGACGGCCCAGCCGACTCCGGCTTCCTGCGAGCTGCTGAGGGTGATCCCGTATTGGATGCCGGCCTGAATGGCGGCCTCCTGGGTGTAGGAGAAGTACACGGCGTTGTTGAGGTGGCCCAGCGGGTCGATATCCCGCCACTCCACCCGCTTCCGCCAGGTCACCGCGCCGGCTGGAGCCGGAGGCGGCTCAGGAAAGGGAGCTCGCTTGAGCACCGCGGGAGCCTGTGTGCCACCGAAGAGCGCTTGAAGGATCTCGGCCGGGATGGAAGCCGGAGCAGCGGCCGTCAGATCGAAGAACACCCAATCGGTGTGCGCCCGGGCAACCAGTTCGGTCGAGCCCGAGATCCGAAACTCGTAGGCCCGCCGGGCAAGCGCCCGGCGAGTGGCCGCCACGAAGGTCTTGACCTGCAGCAGTTCCCCGTATCGAACCGGGCGCAGGTAGTCGATTTCGGTATCCCGTGCCAGCCAGGCCCGCTGACGCGACTCGTAATATCCGGGGGGAAAGCCGGCCGCGATTGAATGCCGCCAGGCCGCCTCCTGAGCCAGCCGCAGGTAGGCGGCGTTATTCAATACTCCGTAGGCGTCGCACTCGTCGTGCCGGATGCGGAAAGTCTCGGTGTGTTCGCTGACCATCTTCGGGCTGGATGGAGTCGGGCGGGGCTCGGCTAGAGCCAGCCGCGGGCCCGGTACCAGTCGGCGGTCTGCCGCAGGCGGACCGACAGAGGCTGGGTTGGCCGGAACCCAAGCTGTTGCTGGGCCTTGGCCGGAGAGCACGACCACGATCCGGCCAAACCTTCCCGGGCCTTGTCGAAGTTGATGATATCCGGCGGCCGTCCGGTCAACCGAGCCATAACCTCAAACCCCGCGGCGACGGTCCAGGTCACGAGCCCCGGAATGTGGACGTTGACCGGCTGGCGGCGGCCGAGCGCCGCGGCGAGCTGAGCGCCCAATTCGCGATAGGTCAGGTGCTCATCGTAGCCGGCGTAGTACAGGCCGGAGGCACCTGACCCCGGGACAGCCCGTTCGCCGCGACCCGCGGCAAGAATCAGCAGGCTTGCCAGATCGGCGGCATGGATGAGTGAGTAGCGTCGATGAGTCCCGACGGGGATCACATGGACCCCGAGCTTCACCAGCCGGAACATCTTGAAGACATCTCGATCCCATTCGCCGAACACAATCGGGGCCCGAACGATCGTGAGCGGAATCTTTTCGCTAGACGCTCGGGCAGCTCGCTCGCCGGCTAACTTGCTGCGCCCGTAGTTGGAGATCGGCGCGTCCGGGTCTTGCTCGTGCCGGGGCTGATCGACGGAGTTCGGGCCGGCGGCTGCCAGAGAAGATAAGGCGACCAGAGTTGGCGGTGAGCCGGCGCGGGCACAGGCCTCGACAAGATTTCGGACTCCGGCTTCGTTGACCGTGTGGAATGCTGCCCGGGATTTGGCAGTCAGGGCGCCTGCCAGGTGATAGATTACACCGACACCGGCCAGCGCCGATTGCAGGCTGGTGGGATCTGTAATGTCACCAATCGCCAGGTAGACTTGCTCGGTTGGCAGCCGACTCGTGTCGGAGGTCGGGCGGACCAGGCAGCCGACCCGGTCACCCTTCTCGAGCAGCGCGTGGACTAGGTGATGGCCGATGAAGCCGGTGGCACCGGTGACCAGCACCCGGTCATTCAATCAGGCCCAGCTCCCGGCCGACCCCTCCCAGGATATTCAGCGCCCGATCGATTTGTTCGTCGGTGTGGGTGGCCATGTAGCTGGTGCGCAGCAGGCATTGATCGGGGGGCACGGCCGGGGCCACGATCGCGTTGGTGTACAGACCAGCCTCGAAACACATCTTCCAGGCCAGGAAGGTCTGCTGCATCTCGCCGATGAAGATGGGGATGATGGGTGTGGTGCTTGGCCCCAGTTGAAACCCGATGTTTTTCAGGCCTGAGCGCATCCGCTCCGTGACTTCCCACAAGCGCTCGATCCGTTCCGGCTCGCTCTCCATGATGTCCAGCGCCGCCAGAGCCGCCGCCACGTTGGAGGCCGGCATCGAAGCGCTGAAGATCAGCGAGCGGGCATGGTGCTGGATGTAATGGATCACGTCTTTGGCGCCGGCAATGAAGCCCCCCAGCGAGGCGAAGGACTTGCTGAAGGTCCCCATGATCAGGTCAACCTTGTCGGTAACCCCGAAGTGGGCCGCGGTGCCGCGGCCGCCCCCCATCACGCCGCTACTGTGGGCGTCGTCCACCATCAGCCGGGCGCCGTGCCGCTGGCAGATCTCAACCAGCTCCGGCAGCGGGGCGAGATCGCCACCCATGCTGTAGACGCCGTCCACCGCTACCAGGACGCCCGCCCTCTCGGATATCTTTTCGAGAACCCGATCGAGGTGGGCAAGGTCATTGTGGGAGAAGCGACGGGTCTCGCCGAGGGCCATCAGGGCGCCGTCGACCATGCTGGCATGGTCATCTTTGTCCAGCACCACCACGTCGCCTCGGCCGACGAGTGACGAGATGACCCCCAGGTTCACCTGGTAGCCGGTGCTGAAGACCAGGCCGGCTTCCATTCCGACGTAATTCGCCAGGCGGGCTTCGGCCTCCTGGTGCAGTGCCAGGGTGCCGTTGAGGAAGCGCGATCCGGTGCAGCTGGTTCCATAGCGTTTGATGGCCTCGATGGCCGCCTCCCGCACCCGTGGATCGGTAGTGAGGCCAAGGTAGTTGTTGGAACCGATCATGAGAATCTTGCGGCCGCCGATCACAACCTCCGTCCCCTCCGTATCTTCCAAGGGTAGGAAGTAGGGATAGAGGCCCAACTCCATCATCTGCTTCGCCTGGGTATAGTTGTTGGCCTTCTCGAAGATGTCCATCTGCCGATCCACCTTCCGTCCGAGGGTGAGGATAAGTCTCGGGCCGCGGATTGTCAAACTCACGCGGAATCCATGCGGTGAATGAGAGTTAGAGAGGCTGGAACTCTCCGCTCCGTCGGAAGGACGCGCAGAATGCGAGCCCGGCCAGGACGTAGAGTGCTGCGGCGATCAGGAAGACGACCTGAAATCCCCAGCTCAGCGCGAGGAGCAGGGCCAGGATGGTGGCCATCACTGAGCCCGTACCATTGATGCCCCAGGCCCACGCCACGAACTCGACGTGACGCCCCTTCACCACGTTCAGGGCAATAGGGAAGGGAAAGCCCATGAAGAACCCTGGCACGGCGATCACGAGCACCGTGGCCACTAACCTCACTGGCAGGGGCATGGCGAGCATTTCTGCTGTCATGGCCTGCAGCGCTGCGTTCCCCCCTAGCGAGGTAGCCGCGACGAGCAGGGTGGCCACCATGACCTTCGTTGGCGCGGGCCGCTTCCATTGACCGCTGGCGAGGCTGCCCAGGCCAGAGGCGATAAGCAAGGTCGAGAGGGTGGTGGCCAGCGAGTAAGAAGGGTGACCGAGAAAGAGAGCGGTGCGCTGGATGAAGTTCACCTCGATAAAGATGAAACCCAGGCCCAGCATCAGGAAGTATCCCGCCAGTGGCCAAATGCCTCGGAGCGCCAATCCCCTGCGCCGAAGGACGGCCGGGGGAAGGATCATCAGGACGATGCACGCCATGGATAGGATGATCAGCGTGAGGGCAAGGGTCTGGAGGTTCGGGGAACGCCCGCCCCACTTGTCGAGGACGAAGAAGAACGGTTGATCATCGGTTGGAGGCGATACCGTCTGTGCCTGGGAGGCGAGGAACTCCGAGGCGCGGCCCTGCTCCACCGCAGAGAGGTACTCGGTGTATATGTTCCGTAGCTCGAGGCCCGGGGCGGCCAGGATCTCACTTGCTTCGAAGAAGGAAGGATCAGGCGTTCCAAACAACCGGTGATAAAGGGGAAAATAGATGCTCGTCAGGGATTGCCCAAAGTGGCGCTCGAGGATCTCGACCTCCGCCGCAGTGAAGGGAGACTTCTTCGTGAGCACGTGAGCGAAACCCGTGATCTCGGATACGACGACGTGGTCCTTCAGTCTCGAGTCATCGGGAGGGTCGAAAGCCTCCTCAACCAGCGTGAGCAGCCGCAGGCCCAGGCCCGGCACGTTTGGGAACGAGACCGACAGCAGTCCGTCGGGCTCCAGGTGCTCGAAGTACTGTTGGAAGGCTTCCACGGTGTAGAGGTAGTTCTCCGCCAGGTTGGGATTGGCGCCCACGGCCGCGGCGGAGGTATCCACGCCGGTCAGCTGGATCACGTCGAAACGCCCCTGCGACCGCTGGATGAAATGACGGCCGTCGCCCAAGATAGTCTCCACCCGTGGATCGTCCAGCGGCCGGCCAATGAAGTCCGAATACTGCCTTGTCACAACCTCCAGCATCCGCGAGTTCACTTCGAGCGCCACCACCGTCTGCGGATCGTATTGAAGGGCCGCCAGCAGGTCAGGACCGCCTCCCAGGCCGATAATCAAGAGGCGCGGGTGGGGCTTGATCCAATAGGGGAGCCCAAAGATGGTCTGTTCGGCAAAGTCCTTGGCAGCTTGCTGGCCGGGCAGGTGGAGGAGCATCTAATGGGCGCCGCAATCCTGAGTAACGATCTTTTACTCGTAGGAGCTGGAAAGTTCGAGGATGTCGCCCGGGAGTTACAG
>CAYHSI010000036.1:0-12481 GCA_964359225.1 uncultured Anaerolineaceae bacterium | reverse complement strand
GGGACTTGGCCTGGCAATCAGCCGCAGGATCATGACGGCCCACCAGGGCAGCATCGCAGTAGAGAGTTTCCAAGACGCGGGCACGGTCTTCACCCTTCAATTCCCGCTCGTACCCGGCGACAAAGGCGAATGAGCGCGACCGTCCTGGTAGTTGACGACGAGCAGACCGCCCGGAGCTTCGTCGGCGGTGCGTTGGGTGACGCCGGCTACGAGGCGATCGAAGCCGGCGATCTGGCCCAAGCCAGACAAGCGATCGCAACTGGCGCGGCCGACATCGTCCTGCTGGACGTTGTGCTGCCGGACGGGTCTGGCCTCTCGCTGCTGCAGCAGATCGCCCGAGAGAACCCGAGTCCCCCGGTCATTCTCATCACGGCATTTGGTGAAGTCGATATCGCGGTCCAGGCCATGAAACAAGGCGCGCTCGATTTCTTGCAGAAGCCCTTGGATCTGGAGCAGCTGATCGGCGCGGTCCAGCGGGCCAACGAGGTCGTCTCGCTCCGTCGCGAGCTGGCCATGCTGCGGAAATCCAGCCAGGATCAATTCGAGTGGATCATTGGCGAGGCCCCGGCCATGGTCCGGATCGCCGATGAGGCTCGGCGGGCCGCGGCCGCCGCCGCGTCGGTGTTGATCACTGGAGAAACCGGCACCGGCAAAGAGGTGTTGGCTCAAGTCATCCGCCACTCTGGCCCGCGGGCCGACAAACCATTCGTTCCGGTGAACTGCGCGGCGCTGCCGGAAACGATGATCGAGTCCGAGTTATTCGGGCACGAGGCGGGAGCATTCACCGGGGCCACCAAGCGGAAGCCGGGCTTGATGGAGGTGGCAGACACGGGAATTTTGTTCCTGGATGAGATCTCCTCTACCAAGCCAGACATGCAGGCCAAGTTGCTCCGGGTGTTGGACGAGCAGCGCTTCCGCCGGATCGGCGGCGTCACTGAACTCCACGTTGACGTCCAGATCATCGCGGCCTCCAACCGCAACCTTCGCTCAATGATGGAACAAGGCACTTTCCGAGAAGACCTGTACTACCGGCTCAAAGTCGTCGACCTTCATCTGCCTCCCCTCCGCGACCGTATTGCGGATATCCCCCCCTTAGTCGGATCCTTCATCCGACAGCTCAACCTCCGGACCGGCAATGTGGTCTCCGGGATCACCCCCCGGGCGATCGACGCGCTAAAGGCCCACCTTTGGCCCGGGAATATCCGCGAGCTCCGGCACGCGGTGGAACGGGCAATGCTGTTCTGCGACGACGAAGAGCTCGACGTAGGGCACTTTTCCCCCGAATTCCAGGCCCTAATCCCTTCCTGATCGACCCGCTCCCCAGCTAGCCCTCAACCGACTGACCTGGTCAGGGGTCCATTCCGCCCGGCGAACTTGCGCGCCTGGCACGCTGATTGCAACTCAGGCCTGAGATCACAGGAACCGGAGGCGGACATGATCCCTTTCACAGTTGTCGACATGCAAGTCGTTATTGGTGCGGCGGTGTTCGTGCTCGGCTGCATGTGCGTGCTGCTGGGCATCTTCGTGCTGGTCACCCGGGGCTACTCGCGGGACATCCGGGCACTGGCCAACCACACAGCCCGGCTCGGCCAGAAGGGGATGGCTGAGGAAATCACCGGCCTGGTCCAACGCGCGACCGAGCTGGTGGGGGCTCTGAGCAATTTGGTGAAAACGGCCAGCGGGGCGGGGTTGTTCCTCATCACTCTGGGCATGGTGATGATCGCCTCCGCCTACTGGGTCGTGACCCAGATTCAGACTGCCTGAGCGGAGGTCCGCATGCACACGGACCAAGCCGTACTCAAAGCGCTGGCTGAGCGCTATTCCGTTGAGCAGCTGGCGGCCGTCCTAGGCCGGGTGTTGCGCGTTCCCGAGGCATGGGAAGCGCTCCATAACCCAGGATTCCTAGCCGAGGTCATGGCGTCTAGCCCGAGGCCTCAACTTGCGCCATCCCAGCTGGCTGCCCTCGCCTTAGGCGGAAGCCTTGCCGAGCCAATCCAACCGGCGTTGGCAGAACCGCATCGGGAACGGGCTGAGCTGGCCTGGCAGGAGGCCGAGCTGCGATTCGGCGGTGGTCGAGACCTGTTCGAAGCCGCCTTGCTCGGTTTGGAATTCGTCCGGCGGACCGCTGAGTCTGGCGATCCCAGCTCCCTGATCGAGCGTGCCAGCCGGACCCCAGAGGTGTGGAGTTCTCCTCTGGCATTGATCTGGCCGACACTTCCAGACCCCGACTCACTGCTCGCTCAGCTGATCCAGCGCGATCGCGCCGAACTTGCGATCCAGATCGCCCTAAGCAACTTGCCGCCTGCGGAAGCCGGCACTGCGCTATTTCGCAACGCCAGTGATTCGAGCCTGCAGCTGGTTCAGGCCATCCACGAGAGTGGAGAGACCGAGCTGGCCGGATGCATTCCAGAGCTCGGGGTCATCCGCCTAAATGGCCCGCTGCTCGAGCCGATCGCAAAGAGTGTCGACAACCGGCCGGATCGGAACCACGATTCCACCCACCGGCTGCTGAGCGAGGCCTGGCAAGCCACGACCTCCGCGGCAGCTCTGGTTGCGGACCTGACCGCGGCCCACGCCCGGATCGACCGCGATCCCGTTACGGAACTGGAGGCCATTCGGCACGCCCTGGGCTTGCACTCGACTCCCGCCCGGCGGGCCTGGGCGGCATTGAGCCTCATGAAATTGGGTCGGTTCGGGGAGGCAATGGATACCCTGCCCCGCGGCCAGCCTTCGATTGAAGGGCAGATCGCCCATGGCCTGATCCTCACCCAGCATGGCGAGTCCGGGGAAGCAGAATTGAGGACCGCCCTCGCTGGGGTCGGCACCGTGTCTCGGCTTGAAGAGGCCTGGTTTGAATTGTTGGCTAGCGGCCTCTGGAGGTCGGGTGATCGAGCCTCCGCAATCGAAGCCGCCACGCGCCGATCCCAACGCTTCCCCGCAAAGACCGCCGCGAGGGAGGGCCTCGGTCGGCTGCTGTTCGAGGCGGGAGACAGCGAGGGCAGCCGCGACCAATCGGCTTTGGCCTTGGCGTTATCCCCGAGCTCACAGGCCGCCCGCCGGCTGCTCGCAACCAGCCTTCAGGATTCCGGCGAGTTCACGGAGGCGCTGAGCCACTGGAAAATATTGGCGATCGAAGGAGCAGGAGATCCCGAGGCATTGGTCGAGTGTGCGATGCGTGCCGGCGATACCGACTCGGCCAGCGCGGCCGTCGCCA
This sequence comes from uncultured Anaerolineaceae bacterium, assembly GCA_964359225.1. GTDB lineage: Bacteria > Chloroflexota > Anaerolineae > Anaerolineales > E44-bin32 > JADFRG01. The sequence continues at coordinate 9,267 of CAYHSI010000036.1, read as the reverse complement.
AGCAGCTCCAGCAGGACCCGACCTCCCGGGCTGCCCGGGCTGTTGAAGGCCGGATCCTCGCTGCCAGCGGGAGCGTTGCTGCCGGAAGAGAAAAGATCGAAGCAGCCATCGAGTTGGGCCCGCAAACGGCCGGCCCCTACCTGGCGCTGGCCAACTTACAGACCGAGACCGGCGACCCGCTCGAGGCCGGCAAGACCCTCGCCCGGGGAGTTCAGGCCATCCCGGGAAGTGCCGAGATCCGGGTGGCGCTGGCCAGGTGGCTCTCAAGCCAAGGGCGTCTGAGTGAAGGATTGGAAACGGCCGCATCGGCGACAGCGCTGGATTCAGACAACCTCGCCGCGGTTCTAGTTGAAGCCGACTTGCTTCGCCAATTGGGCCATCTCGATCAAGCGATCGCCAATTTGCGTCAGGCTGCTCGGTTGAAACCGTTGAGCTGGCGGGTCGGGCTGGCACTGGCCGAGGCGCTCGTGGCACGCGGCGAGTTCGAGGAGGCCGCACACTTGGCCGCGGCAGTCCCCGCCTCAGCCCCACCCGAGGCGCTCCTGACTGCCGGAAAGGTCGGCGTGACGGCTGGGATCCAGCTCGAGACGGCATTGCGAGCGCTCACTCAAGCCGACGCGGCGGGCTTATCCAGCCCTGATCTGGACTTCTGGCTCGGGCGCGGGCTGGAGTCCGACGGTCAATTCGGGCCTGCGATTGTGCGCTTTGAGCAGGCGCTCGCCCGGCTACCCGTGGAGCTGGTTGAGCTCCGAGAGGCAGCCACCCTTGGGGTCGCCCGCTGCGCGCTGGGTGCAGGGCAGATCTCATTTGCACTGACGACCCTGGAAAGTGCACTTGAATGGTTCACCGGATCGACCGAGATCCTGGCATTAATGTCGGAGATCTACCAGGCCGCTAACCTCCCCGAAAAGGCGGTCGAAGTGGCAAGGCAGGCAGTGGAGGGTAACAAGGAGAGTGTGGCCGGTTGGAGCGCCTTGAGTAAGGCATTGGCGTTGTCAGATGATTTTGAGGCGGCGCTGCAGGCCCTTCGTGAAATGAGCTCTCGGCATCCAACGAGCACTGCTGCGTGGCTCGAACTGGCCGAAGTGGCTCTGGCTCGGGGCAACCCGACCATCGGCCGGCGGGCGGTGGCAGAAGTTGCCTGGCGTGGTCGACGGCGGCCGGAAGTCTTGGCCAGCTTGGCCTCCTTGCTCGGCAATCACGGCTCTCGACCGACCGCTTTGCGACTACTGCGCACTGGGCTGCGTATCCGCCCGCACGACGTCCGGCTGCGGCGACAGCTGGCCGAGCTCAAAGAAGAGGCCGGTGATCAGCAGGGGGCGCTCCAGGCCTGGCTGAGCTCGGCAGAAGTCGAACCCCACGAACCAGGTCCGCTGGTCCGAGGGGCGGCAATCGCCGGAATGATGGGAGAGCTGGAGCGGGCAGTGGAGCTGCTCGAGAAGGCCGTCGGCCTGGCGCCTCGCAATCCAAGTGCTCGGCGCGAATTGGCCCGGGCCTATTTCCGGATTGGCCGGCTCGAATCTGGGTTTGCCGCCTACGAGGCTGCCATGAAAGAGCTGCCCGGCGACGGTTCATTGGTGATCGAGGTCGCCGAAGCCGCACTCCAGGCCGGCGCGATCGACAGAATTGATCCGTTGATCGAGAGGGCTCGACAGGTTGTCGTCGAGCCGGCACGAATTTACGCGGCACTTGGCGAAGCTCATCTGGCCCGAAACCGCTGGGATGAGGCCGGGCAGGCGCTTGAGGAAGCGATCGCCGCGGGTGACACAAGCGCACGGGTATGGGCCATGACGGCCATCGTGGCGAGTCGCTCTGATCTTGCCCCGGCGAACGAAGCTCTTGTCCGTGCCTCCCAGACAGCCTGCAAGTCAGCTCACGACGCGATCTGGATGAGCCGGGCCCAGCTTCGAATGCTGAATTGGGACGCAGCCCTCACCGCCCTGGAGCCGTGGGTTTCGGATCCTTACGGCGCCCGCGAAAAGGCCCGGGTCCTGCTGCGGATCGCCAGTGCTCACTCGCTATTCAACGCAGTCGAGGCCCGGGCGAGCGCGCCCGGGATGGATGAGCAGGGGCTGATCTCGGCCGCAGAGTCGCTCATCAATGAACTTGCGCGGCAAGGCCTGGCAGCCGACGCGCTGCAGCCGCTGCGGTCCCTATTGAACGCAACGCTCATGCCGGGTGGCGGCGGTCGGCCGGCGGATCAGGTGGAGCCTGAGCCGACCGACCAGTTCGGCGAAGCCATGGCCATAAGCCACCTGAAGGCCGGGCAGAGTGCCGAGGCGCTCGAGGCGCTCGCCCACGTTGTGCGGGTCAACCCCGATTCGGAGTGGACCCCCCTGCTGGAGGGGCTGAGTCATGAATTCGCCGGCAGTCCACCCTCCGCCCGGTCTGCCTACCGCCGGTGCGCCGAGGATCCAGTTCTCGCACCGCTCGGCAACTTCCTGCTCGGGCGATCGTATGGCCGCGCTCATCGACCGGAACTCGCTACTAGCCACCTTAACGCGGCCGTGGCTGCTTGGCCAGCCGAACACGCCTGGCAACACGCGCTGGGGATTCACTACGCCGAGCTGAACGAGCTGGATGCCTCACTCGCTCACCTGCAGCAGGCAGTGGTCAGCGACAGCTCCAACCCGGCCTACCGGCTCGATCTGGCACGGGTGCTGCGGCGGTCCGGTCAGCTCGGCCTGGCTGAGGAAGCTTTCTCGTTAGTACTCCAATCGCGGGCTGATTCGAGTGAGGCCTTGCGGGAGGCGGCGGAGACCGCGCTTGAGCTGGGAAAGGTGGAGAAGGCCGCTGACTGGTTCGAGCGGGCCCGCGCCCTGGACCCAACGGATCACCGAAATCTGCTCGGAGCGGCCCGAGCCGCCAGCGAGCGCGGCAATCAGAAAATCGCCAGCGAGCTGCTGGCCGCCGCGGCTCGCATCTCCCCCGGTAGCGCAGAAGTCCTGATGGCCGAGGGACAGATCCGGGCCCGGGGCGGCGAGCTTGAGCCTGCGGTGCAAGCCTTCGAGCGCGCCCTCGAGGCCGGCGCGCAGCTCACGGCGGTTCGCCGGGCGCAAAGTAAGTTGCTGCTGGAGCGGGGTCAGGCCGGCCGGGCGGTCACGGCTCTCGAACAAGCCTTGGAAGTCGATCCCGAGGACCATGCCCTGTGGCACCAACTCGCCTTGGCCCGGGAGGCTGGTGATGAGTGGGCCGCGGCGGACCTTGCCGTGAGTGAAGCCATCCAATCCTTCCCGATGAGCACAGAGTATCGGCTAAGTTCCGGTCGAATTGCCCGGCGAGCTGGGCAGCTCGATCGCGCCATTGACGAACTCTTGCGAGCCGGCGAGCTCGCGCCAAACGACCCGCGTATCTACGTAGAGACCGGGAAAGTCTACGAAGACCGAAGAGAGTATTCCCGAGCACTGGATTCATACCGCAAAGCAATCGCGCTCGACCCCGGGGCGCTGGAAGCCTTCTACCGGGCGGGAGTGCTCTTGCGAAGCCTGAAGTCCTACAAGAATGCCGGCGAGTTGTTGAAGCGCGCCGCAGAGCTGGCACCGGTCGATCAGGACGTCCTACACCAATTGGCCGCGGTTCGAGCGCTCGAGCTGGTTCATGGCTAGCTTAACCGATCGAGAGACGTTTATCAGCCTGCTGCACGCGGCAGCCCTGGCGCGTCGATTCGATTTCGCGCGCAGCGTGGCCGCCGACTGGCTGACGGCCTGGCCAGGAGACGCCGAGGTACGCCTACAGCTGGCTCGGTCGGAGCTCGACCTGGGGCTGGTCAAACCAGCTACCGAGCGTCTCTTGGAGATTGTGGCCGCCGATCCGGAGTGCGTAGAAGGCTACTCCCTCCTTGTCCGCGCCTACCGGCAGGCCGCAGACACGCTGCGACCGGCTCTGTATGAAGCTTGCCGCCAGGCGCTCACCGACGGCTCCCCAGATCGCGCCAGCGCCCCCGCATGGGCGCTCCCTCTCTCGCGGGCGGTCCGGGCCCTCTCGGATGGCGATCCAACCGAAGCGGTACGGGCTTCCCAGGAAGCCCTGACCTCCGACCCAAGCCTGCCCCTGCCCTCGATCGTCGCGGTCAAAGCCCAATTGGCAGCCAGTGATTTTGGTGCCGCATGGGCGATCGCCGAGATTGCGCACGATCGATGGCCGGAGTGCCTGGGATTTCAGTTGATCCTGGCCATCGCGGGACTGAGCACCGATCGGCAGGCCGCCAGCGTCGCCGCCCTCCAGCGGCTGGCAGCGGCTGATCCGGTGGGAATCGTCGCCGATTCGCTGCTAGGGGCGGGCCATCCCTATCGCCGGCTGTGGCCAGCGAAGATGGACGCCGTTCTCAGCCGACCCGTTCCTGCGCCGGTGGCGTCGGTCATGGGAGGCACGTATCTAGCGGAACCCGTCCCCACTTCCGACGGGAAAAAGCTGCGATCAGGGCAGGTAGACCCTCACGGGCATCGCAAGATGCCGTCACCTGAACCGGGGGAAACCTTTCAGGGACCGGACTCTGGGGATCAGGTCGCCACTTCGGTGCCATCCGAAACCCTGATTGCGGTCAGGAGTGAGTTCGAACGGCTGGCGCAGCGATTGAACGCTCGGCAGCCGAGTGCGGGTCAGGATCAACGGCTCCCCGCCTATATAGTTCTCTCGAGCCACACCCGGCTTGTCCAGGAACTGGGGGAGCCCGCCTTTGCCCGGGTCGACGATGCGGTCGCAACCCTCGTTGACACCGTCCGTCGCAAACGGAATTGGGCCGCTTACCGGTTCTACGTCGACGATCCGAAGTACCTGGCCACCTTCGGGCTGCTACCGTGCGATCCTGGAAATGCGTGGCAGATCAAGCTGCGACTGGCTGACCTGGATCAAGCCCTCAAGAACCGAGGCGAGATGGTTGGGGCAGTTCTCATCGTTGGTGGGCACAGCATCGTTCCCTTCCACATGCTGCCGAATCCGACCGACGACGATGACGACCTGGTACCTTCCGATAACCCTTATGCCACTTCGGACGAGAACTACTTCGCGCCCGAATGGCCGGTGGGCCGCCTGCCGTCGGATACAGAGGTCGATCTGCTGGTGGGCGCATTGCAGAACGCGACCCAAGCGCACAGAGATACTTCGCGGGCCTTCGCCGGCGTCGGAGTTTGGATCCGCGATCGGTTTGGCCGCTTCTTGCGTCCTGAGCCGGTCGCGGTCGGATACAGTGCCAGCATCTGGCGCAAGGCCTCCCTGGCTGTATTCCGTGCGATTGGGGCCCCGCGCTCGCTGATCACCTCCCCACCGGCCCAGGCCGGCTCGATGCCGGAGGCGATTGGCCGACCGAACACTCTGTCCTACTTCAATCTCCACGGACTGCAAGACTCGCCGGAGTGGTTCGGCCAGCGCGATCCACTGCGGGACCGGAGTGGAGGTTCGGAGTTCCCGGTCGCCTTGAGGCCGCAAGACGTTGTCAACGGCGGCCGAGCGCCAAAGGTGGTGTTTACCGAGGCCTGCTATGGCGCTCACGTGATCGGAAAATCCAGCGAGACCGCCTTGAGCTTGAAGTTCCTGTCCAGCGGCAGCCATGGAGTCATCGGGTCGACCAAGATTTCGTACGGTGCGATCTCCCCGCCGCTTATCGCCGCCGATCTGATCGGTCGGCTCTTTTGGGACGAGTTGCGCCGGGGGAGTGCGGTTGGTGAGGCCCTCCGGCGGGCCAAGCTGAAGTTGGTGGCCGAGATGCACGAACGGCAGGGGTTCCTCGACGGTGAGGATCAGAAGACGTTGATCTCCTTTGTGTTGTACGGAGATCCACTGTTCGCCCTAGACAAGTCTGGCCGCACGGCTACCGGAAAACAGATCCCGCGCAATCTGGCGCGACCCGAGCCTCTGAAGACTGCCTGCGCGCTTGGGGGGCCTGACCTCTTGAGTGTAGAGCCCGACTCGGTAACGACCGAGAAGGTCCGTGCGATCGTGTCCAAGTACCTCCCGAGCATGGTTGATGCGAATTGTCAGCTTCGCACCCAACACTGGGGCTGCGCGGACCCCAATCACGCCTGCCCGACCCAGCAGATCGGAATCAAATCGATTGGAAGCAACGAGGTCTACGTTTTGACCCTCGGCAAGCAGATGGTCGGCGCTGCTCAACTTCACCCGAGCTATGCAAGACTGACGATGGATAAATCAGGCAAGCTCTTGAAACTGGCCGTCTCCCGCTAGGTCCTGCGGCACGAAAATTGCACAGGGGTACTGTAGGATAAGACCTGGCGATGAGCTCACCCCTTTCAAGACTAGGGTTTCACTACTTCCCCGACGACAGCCACTATACCGGGCGGGACCTCGAACAGTGGTTGCCGGTGCTGTTGAAACTCGCTGCCCGCTGGTTGGTCTTGTCCGCCTCGCCCAAACGGTCGATCCCAGAGCCGTTTGTGCGCGGGATCGTTGAGGCCGGAATCAGACCGGTCGTCTGGATCAAGAGCGGAATATCGGATACCAGCCCTCGGGAACTGGCCCCCTTGCTTACCAGCTATTCGGCCTGGGGGGTCCAGGAAGTCGTGGTCTTCGACCGGCCTAATCAGCGCACCAGCTGGACAGCCACCGACTGGAGCCGACCCGATCTGGTTGAACGATTTGTGGATCGAATGCTCCCCATCCTCCAACTGGAGAAATCAGTTGGCTTGATTCCGGTCTTCCCTCCGCTTGAGCCGGGAGGCGACTATTGGGACACCGCCTTCTTGGAGACCGCCCTCCAGTCCATTCAGCGGCGCGGACAGAGCTCCCTACTGCGCAAGATGTGCCTCGCGATTTACGGTTGGACCTTCGGTCATCCGCTCGACTGGGGATATGGAGGTCCGGCTAATTGGCCCGAGGCTCGACCCTACGAAGCCCTGGAAGGAATTCAAGACCAGATTGGTTTTCGAACCTTCGATTGGTACGGACTCATCACAAAGTCCCAGATCGGCGTCGAGCTGCCCATGATCGTTGTGGCCGGTGGGCCCGGCGATGCCGAGGCGGCCCGGGCGCGTCCGGCTCAGGCGGTTAGCGAAATCCTGCGCGCCCTGCAAGCCTCGGAGGTCACGGATTCGGTGCTGGCCTTCAATTTCTACCTTCTGGCCTGCGATCCCGATTCCCAAGCCTATTCCAATGCCTGGTTCGCGGCTCCCGGCGAGCCAAAACCGCTCGTCGCCGCCGCCAAGCGGATGATCGACGCGTCCGGGAAGCAGGTCGCGCTTCAGGTCGACAAGCCTTTGAACCACTATGTGCTCCTGCCCCATGCAGGTCTGTCCGATGACTCGTGGATGGCCGCCAGGCAATTGGCTCAAGATGCGGTCGTGGGATTCTCGACAGACGAAGCAGCTCAAGCCAAGCGGGTCACCCTGGTCGGCGATGAGGCCGCGATTCCACCTTCCGTCGAGCGCCGGCTGACCCGCGAGGGTTGTCTCGTGTTGCGGGTCGGATCTTCGTCGACACCAAGCTGGGACTCCGCGCAAAGGAGAAGGTCATGATCCCTGTCAAATCAGATCCACAGAACACGACTGCTGCACCGGCCACGGCTCGGAGTGAGCTCGCGGAATTTGGCCAGGCCCGGATCAAGGTCATCGGTCTGGGCGGCGGCGGCTGCAACGCGATTGACCGCATGGTCGAACTGGGCTTGATTGGCGCGAGTTTCATCGCCGCCAATACCGATTGCCAGGCGCTTGCATCAAGCCTGGCCCCGACCCGAGTCCAACTGGGACCGACGGTGACCCGCGGCCTGGGCTCCGGCGGCGATCCTCGGGTAGGAGCAGCCGCCGCGCTGGAGAGCAGCCGGGAGCTGGCCGAGGTTTTCGCCGGCGCAGACATGGTGTTTCTGACTGCCGGGATGGGTGGCGGCACCGGAACCGGGGCTGCCCCGATCGCGGCCGAGATCGCCCGGGAAGCCGGGGCCGTCGTCATCGCAACGGTGACGATGCCCTTCGGCTTCGAAATGAGCCGGAGATCCAAGAACGCAGTCGAAGGAGTCAAGCGGCTGCAGCCTCACACCCACACTCTGATTACGATCCCGAATGACCGTCTGCTGGAAGCCGTTCCCCGGAATGCGAGTCTCGATATGGCGTTTCGCTTCGCCGACGACGTGCTGCGGCAGGGAATTCAGGGGATCGTCGAGCTGGTCACCAAACCCGGGTTGATCAATGTGGATTTTGCCCATGTGCGCAGTCTGATGCAGCAGGGAGGCGGGGCACTAATGGCAATCGGGCTCGGCGAGGGCGAAGAGAAGGCCTCCATGGCCGTACACCAGGCCCTGCATCACCCGCTGCTGGAGGTCAACAGCCTCGAGTTCGCGACCGGCGCATTGCTCCATTTCACCGGAGGAGACGATCTGAGTTTGTCAGAGGTCGGCTTGGCGGTCGAGAGTCTTCGAGAGAATCTTCCGCTCGACGTGGATGTCGTGTTGGGCGTGACGCCGGAGCCGACCATGGAAGGGCGGGTTCAGGTTATCCTGGTGGTTACTGGAATCGGAGGCCGTCCGGTCCGGAGCTTCGTCACAGATCAGCCCGAGCCGTTCTCAATCGTCTCGGACAATCTCGACGTCCCGGCTTTTCTGCGCAAACGGTCCAGCAGGCTACCAAGCGCCCCGCGCCAACCCGAACCGAGCTAGCGTGAATCGCGAGACGGTCGGCAAGATCAGCAGCACGGTCGTGGATCAGTTCCCAGAAATGGATGGGGTGCGGCCAGCCATTCGACGTCAAGCGCCCCCCGGCGACTCGCCGGCCCTGTTCCTGCTCACCTATAAGGCGGCCGCTCGGCTGCCGAACGGAAAATCCTTGCAAAGAGTAGTGCGGGTCGTGGCCGATGACGAGGGCCACGTGATCCGAATCAGCACATCGAGGTGAACCCATGAATAAGCTAAAGTATCGACCGATCGTGGTGCTCAATCTGCTACTGCTCAAGACCACCGTCCTGCTGGCAGAGTGGGCCCTGCAACACCGCGAGGGCGTGAGCCTCGGCCGAGCCTATGCACCGGTGTTTCTGGGCGGTTTCGCGGCTTACTTCGCCGGCCGGGTGGTTGGACAGGCGATCATCAACGGGCTCGTCTAAGGCTGCTCCAGACCGAGCCTCCGTCGATACTTCCCTCGGAATCGAGCTGAAGAGGCCGCATAGGTGGCGCGGCCGTGCGCCCGGAGTACAATCCGGGCGCATTTGTTCGAATCAAGCCCCAATCCTCCGCGAGAATGACCCAGCAGCGCCGGCCAGTCGTGGTCGTCATTGTGCTCGCCCTCTTCTTCCTGGCCGGGCTGGTGACCGTCCTTCTGGGCGGGCAGAGTG
>CAYHSI010000035.1:0-12549 GCA_964359225.1 uncultured Anaerolineaceae bacterium | reverse complement strand
TTGGGTTCGCCCCAGAGTCGTCCGAATTCTAACCGCTGCTCGCGGCCGCCGGTATGCTCAGCTGGCTTTCTTCACCCTCCAACGGGCCAAGTGATTGACCGCATGTGCTTGACCGATTGTTGGATTAGCTTCTTCAGGGTGGGCAGGTGTAGATCGTCCAGCGTCTTCACATACAGGCAGGCTTTGCCGGTAGAAAATTTGCCAAGCTTGCCCAAGAGCTCGCCGTAGCGATCAAATCCGCCCCCGATATACAAGGTCAGGTTCTGCTTGCGGGGGGAGAAACCGACGAGGGGACTATCTCCCTCGCGGCCGCTGGCGTACTTGTAATGGTATTCGCCAAACCCGACGATGCTGCTTCCCCACATTTTCGGCTCCGCCTTGGTGATCTGTTTCATGATGTCGACGAGGGTGAAGGTGTCCCGCCGGACCTTCTCATCCTTGAGGCCGTTGAGGAACTTCGTAACACTCTGGCGGGTAACCTTGGTCTTGTTCTCCGCCATTATCCGCTCCTTGAGGATGTTGCGGGCCGGATTATCACCGATTTCTGAGCTCGCCCAGGTCTTCCCACCCGTAGGCCACTTCCACCAATGAATCGGGGCCGATCTGAATCGGCTGCCTCCCCCATCCTCTCCCGTGATAGTCCTTCAGCAGGTAGATGGCATAGATTTCGCCCGGGAAATCCGTCCGGCCTGTTCGCTCCTTGCCCGCAGCCGCAAAGCCAACGATAGGTCCATCATCGGCTTCAACCACATAGATGAAGTTGGAGGACCTGTGAGTTGTCAGTGAGCCCTCCCACATCCGCTCGCGATCCGGATAGGAGAGTCCGGCCAGCACTTCGTCGGAAACGATCCCGGGGTAGGTGGATCGCCAGCTATCCACATGGACCTTAGCAATGGCAGGAGAATCTGCAGGGCTCGCTTCTCGGATCCGCATTAGGTGCCCGACTCGCCCTGGCAGCCGTCAGCTGGGCGAGTCATCCAACAATCGGGTTCGATGGAGTCGCGGGGAACGCCTCACAGAGGCCGCCCGGAACTCGGAGTTGAGAGGTAAGAGCCGAGAAGTTCCTGGGGAGGAGGCAGTGAACAGGTCGGGGCACTCCAGACAAGCAGCGCTGCGAGGAGACCGAATCTCTGCTTGCGCGAATTCGCTGGACGGCGGACCCGCGCGGCGCACCTGGCGAAGATCTGAACTCTAGTTCAGCTGAGGATCAGTGGTGTAGGCACTTGCAGTCAGCGGAGGTTGGCAGCTAACGCCGGGAACCTCCCCCTCTGTTCCGGTTGCCCGGCCGCCGACCGCCGCCACCACCAGGACCGCCGCCGCGCGATTCGAAGCCTCCGCCACCTCGCTCCTCGCGTGGGCGAGCGAAGTTGACCGTCAGGGCCCGATCGCCCATCTGGTTTCCGTTAAACATGCTGATAGCCTTCTGGGCCTCTTCCTGAGTAGCCATCTCGACGAAGCCAAAGCCCCGCGAGCGCCCCGTCTCTCGGTCGGTGATCAGTGCGACCGACTTGACCGCGCCTGCTTGGGCGAAAAGCTCCGAAAGTTCGCTTTCGGTTGTCGAGTACGACAAATTACCTACGTACAGCTTAGTTTCCATTTCAGTGCTCCTCGAAGGAGTAGCGAATGCGCTCGGATGGACCCTTCCCCCACTCCGTCGGAAGCGTCCATAGGGAGAGAGCCTCCCTTTACGGGTGCCACTTTACCATAGGTTGGAGGGGCTGGGCAGGCTACCGGCCGGCCGCCGGGCCTTGCTCACTACCTTTGGCGTGGTCTCTAAACTTTTAGCTTTACGACCCGACCCCCGCTCATTTGGATGAGTTCCGCCGGAGTCAACTCAAAGACCGCGTGGGGGTGCCCGGCGGCGGCCCAGATCGAGGAATGCTGCAGCAGGTCCTCATCAATCAGGGTCTCGAGTTTCGTCCGGTGACCAACCGGCGGTACCCCGCCAATTGAGTATCCGGTATGCTGCCGGACAAAGTCCGCGTCAGCCATTTCTACCGGTTCGGAAGCCGGTCCGCTCACCTTCGCCAGGTCCACCCGGTTCACGCCGCTGGCAATGACCAGGAGGGGTCTTTCCGACGACTTCGCCCGGAATACCAGCGACTTGCAGATCTGCTCAACCCGGCAGCCGATGGCCCGGGCCGCGTCCGGCGCGGTCCGAGTCGTGGCCGCGAGCTGAACGACCTGATTGGAGAATCCCATACTGCTCAGAACGAGCTGGAATTGGAGAGCGCTCGGGCTCAACGGATCCGAGATGCTTCCTCTTCCCCACCCTGGGTCTTTGCGCCTAATTCTTCAGTGGCTGGGGTCTCAAAGATCGAAAACTCACGAATCTTTCCCGCGTTTCATCCCACAGGTTCATCCGAAGCGAGCGCAGGCTGGATCGAATCGTGAGCGGTTCGATCGTGCGGAACTCGGGCACCGCGTCGTTGCAATCCTGAAGATTGTAGTTGGGGATTCGGGGTTGGACATGATGGACATGATGCAGCCCGATGCTGCCGGTGAACCACTGAAGGACTCTTGGCAATTTGTAGTAGGAGCTGCCTGCAAGCGAAGCGGTCAACGGATCCCACTGCTCGTGGCGCGCCCAATAGCCTCCATCAAATTGATGTTGGACATAGAACATCCACACCCCAAGCGACCCGGAGATGAACAGGATCGGCAACTGAATCAGCACGTAGGTCCGAAATCCAAACGTCAGGCTCGCCACTCCAATAAGGGCGACCAATGCGAGATCGGTGAAGAGGACGCTGAATTGCTCAATCCGCTTGGATCCCTTATGAGGGATTCGGTGCCCAATCGTGAAGATAAGCACCGGGCCAATGAGGAACAGGATCACCGGATTTCGATAGGCTCGATAGAGGGCGCGTTTCCACGTGGAAAGGGCCCGGTATTCGTCAACCGTCAGGGTCCACACATCACCGGTTCCCCTTCGGTCTAAGTCGCCCACCGTCGCGTGATGGATCGCGTGGGACCGGCGCCACTGCTCGAACGGAGTAAAGGTCAGTATCCCGGAGATATAGCCCAAGATCCGGTTCGCTCGTTGCGAGTCGAAGAAGGAACCATGGACGCAATCGTGGAAAAAGATAAAGATGCGCACATGGAGTCCCGCGGCGGGAATAGCCAGGAGCAGAGTGACCCAATACGGCAACCCTTGCCGAATGGTGATTACCATCAGCCCCCAAAGTGCAAAGAATGGTAGAAACGTATTCAGCATCTGCCAGGCCGCCTTTGAAACATCGGCTTGCATATGCCTCGATATCGTCTGATATATATGAGACTTGGCCTCGCGTGTTCGGGTCGTGCCTGCCATAACTGTCATCTCTTGCCTCCTTCGGTTCGGGTACTAGCCCCTTTAGGATAACATTCTTGGCGGGATCGGCCACCCCAATTCTCAGAGCCCTTCGGTTCGGTCGAGAGCCGGGTGGGCCTTCCTTTGGGTACCGCCCACTCGCTAGAGGCCAGGCTCCCCTTCGGGGGTCCGTTTCCAGATCAGGCTCGCAACCAGCGCAACCAGGACATAGGTAAGGCCCAGTGCTACGAGGGCAAACTTTCCGGTCGCTGCAATCCGCGACACCGTGAGCCAGGATTCGATCCGAGTGCCGAGCAGAACCCGGATGAGACCGTAGTTCTCCAGGGCGTCGAGCAAGCCGGCCGCGCCCTGTCCCCAAGCCAGCCCGATCCCAAGATTCGAGAAACCGCCTCCGCGGTCGCGGAGGCGGCGGGAGACCATGACGCATGCCAACCCGATTGAGAACGGGTATGCGATCAGGAACAGGTAATCCAGCCCGAGATTGAGGCCCGCGTAGGTCCGGCCTGTCTCGCCCCATGACACAATCATATGTTGAGCTGCGGCCAGGGATCCGGCAAACTCAAAGGACACGATCCCGGCCGGCGAGGCGTCGGTTCTTAGCGGCGCTCCAAGGGCGCTCAGAGTAACCATCAGAGCCAGGGTCGCGAGGATAGAGAGAACCAGGGCCGGCTTCAAGGCCGAAACGGAGATCCACTGAAATGGACTTCGGAGCCTCATCGCTCTGCCCCTCCTGCAATCGAATCGTCAGGCTGGTGAGCTCTTGTGCGATCGCTTGAAATCAGTCGCGGAGTACCGCTCCCAGTCTTTCCCCGGGCCCGCCAGATCGAATTCCTCTCGAAATTGGTCGTCGCTCAGGATCTCGTAAGTGGTGCGCGCTCTCCACCCAGGGCCGATGTTCTCGATGGCCTCGCTGGTCATCACGATTGTTCCTTTATCGACCTCGCTCGTGTCGATCAGGTACTGATTCACAAAGCCCTCGACATGGAATTCCCGCAGGACATGCTTGCCCCTCAGCTTGTCAAAGCTGAGCAGCCCGTGATCCTCATGCACCTCCCCTTCAGGATTCTTCTCTTGAGGCTCGTAGACGGCTCGATTGCGGATCTGGATGAAGCGTTCATGCAGCACGAGGCTGTAGTCCCGGTCAGATCGGCTGATTCCCGGTTCTCCTTTGCCGTTTCCGCTCCACTCTCCGAGGAAGAATCGGAAAGGTCCCCATGGATCGGCAGCGTCGCTGCGTCTCAGATCAGCCAATTCGCTCACCTCCCAAGTCCGCAACTTTATCAAGCACGCTCCAGATCCGGTCCACCCAATCGAAGTGCTCTGGTTTCATCAGGCAGGAGCGCAGGCAGAGCACGCTGTCCTGGTCGAAGTCGACATCGACCCAGGCTTGCCTCAGCAAGGACGATGGATATCGTAGGGTCGCCAGGTGCAGATCTTCGGCGGCCGCGGCCCGAAACATGCTCGCGGAACGCTCCGAGATTTCCCCGGCAGTTCTTCCCGCAGGTGCCCAAACTACGATGTCCAGCTCCGGTCGAACGAACGTCCGGAATCGAGCATCGCTGCGGATCCGCTGGTAGAGATCCAGGGCAGCCGCTCTCGATCGAGATAGTCCCCGGGCAAATTCACCATTCTCAACCAAGGGCATCAGTCGCAGCGTCGCCCACAGCGCAACCGCAGAGGCTCCTGCTCTGGAACACTCCAGACTGATTTCTCCAAGATGCAGGTCGGAGGAGCTGAAGTAGGTATACGGTGAATCATGCTTGTAAAAGCGGCCGACTTCGGGCTCCCGGAAAAGGACGCAACCGCAGCCGTAGGGTTGCAGACCATGCTTGTGAGGATCGATCACGATCGAGTCAACCTCCGTGAGCGCTTCGAAGGCCTTTGCGGTATCTGGGTCCAAGTTGCTCGCAAGGATGAAATAGCCACCATACGCCGCGTCGGCGTGTAAACGAAAACCATAGCGCTCTCTCAACTCAACGATTTCGGATAATGGATCAACGGCTCCCGTCCCGGTCGCCCCGATCGTTGCCACGACAGTTCCCACGTCCCCTTCATCGAGCAGGGCCCTGAGCGAGTCGATATCCATGCGTGCCGCCGCATCGCATGGCACGGACTGAAAACTCACCCCAAGGACCTCACTGACTCTTGCATGGGTGTTGTGGGCTTGTTCGGAGGCGAGCACCTTCTTGCCCGGCGCTAATTGACGGGCGATCCACAAGGCCTCGAGATTGGCCATCGTCCCGCCGCCGGTCAGGTGCCCCAGGAAGCTCTCCCATCCAAAAAGCTGTGCGATCCGTGCAACGGACTCCTTCTCGAGCTGCGAGCTCGCCCGCCCACCATCGAGCGCATGATTGTTCGGATTGATCCAAAGGGCGAGCATGTAGGCCAACCTGGCGATCGGGTGCGGTGGTTTGAGCATCTGGCCTGCGTAATTCGGATGGAAGTACGGGTAGTTATCTTGCATGAGTTCCGCAACTTCCATCATCACCGTCTCAATCCGCTCGAGGTCATAGTCTTGGTCAAAGTCAGGCAGGCCGTTGAATCCGGCTTCCAGCCTGCCCAGGGCCTTCCCGAGGATTCCGATCGTTGCGCTCTCCAGCATCGCCGATCCCTCCTGATCCATTTCTGGGGTCCGAGAAGACCGCAAACTCAACCTCTCAGGCCGGCAGACCTCGCAGCCAACCCAGGATGAAGGCGGCTACCTCTTCCCAGCCGTCTTCAGCGATGATCCAGTGAAAGCGAGCGTGTGCTCGTGCTACGCCGGGCGATTCCCGTAGCAATCGAAAGATACCACCTCGCGAACGGCCCTTCGAGTCGTCGGGCCGTAACGGCCCCGCGGCCAACCCAGAGGAATCAGCGCACAGGGGGTCACCTGCCGCGGGAGGCCGAGGATTCGCCGCAGAGAGAACAGGTTCCACAGAGGAATGGTGACCAAGACCGCACCCAGATTCGCCGCCCGGGCGGCCAGAAGCAGATTCTGTACCGCCGGAAAGATGGAGCCGAAGTAACTGGCCGCAAAGATGTGTGGGAATGGGAGCCGCAGACCTTTGAGACAGGCAACAACGATCACCGGGGTCTCCTCAAAGTGATCTACCTGCCACTGGACCGCTTCCCGGATCCGCTGCCGGCTCGGGTTCGGCCGGGTTAGCCTCTGCGGGATCCTGGCATACAGCTGCCATGCCTGCCGGTAGAGGCGGGCAAGTCCTTTCTTAACCTTGGGATCTTTGACCACGATGAATTCCCAGTTTTGGGAATTCGATCCAGTTGGCGCCTTGAGCGCCAGGCCGATTAGCCGAAGTATCAGTGCGTCATCAATGGGATCCGGCTTCAGTCGGCGGATCGCCCGCTGTGTCTCCAGTGCCTCGCTGAGAGGCATCTCGAAGCCAGTTTGCACTCCCATGGATTCTCCTTTAGTCCTCGCCTTCGCCGGATTGTTCGAAGCTCACGAGGTTACCGGCCGCCAATTCACGCCCGAAGCGGCGGCAGCGGATCGCCGGCGGGAATAAATCGCAGAGCCAACCCGTTGTTGCACCAGCGTTGCCCGGTCGGTTGGGGACCATCGTTGAACACATGTCCCTGGTGCCCGCCGCAGCGGCTGCAGTGGTACTCGGTCCTCGGCAAGAGAAGCTTGAAGTCGGTCTTCCTATCCACATTCCCCTGAACCGCCTCGGTAAAGCTGGGCCAACCAGTCCCGCTGTCGAACTTAGCGTCGGAGGTGAAGAGCGGCAGAGCGCAGGCGGCGCAGACGAATGTGCCGGCTCGCTTCTCTTCGTTCAGCGGATGGGAATAAGGGCGCTCGGTGGCCTCCTCAAACAACACCCCGTATTCCTCGGGCGCAAGCAGCTCACGCCACTCGGAACGGGGCTTCGTCAGTCTTTCAATCTTCATCACGTGCGCCCTTCCTGCCTTGCGACCTGCAGCCGGCACCATGCGTATAGCGCGTCATAGACCAGGAATTGTTCCTCGAGGTTAGCTTGATCGTCGGGCAAGAGGATTCCAAAGCCGGTCGCGATGGCTTCAAGACCCGGAGCGATTTCGTCCGAATGCAGGTCGGCGGCGATATCGGCAGCATGTACGATCTTGGCCAGGCGCAGCAGACCCGGGTCGGACAATTCGTACTTTGCGATGATGGCTTCAAAGGAACATTTGCCACCGTGATGTCCGAGCTCAACGCCGGGAGAATCGAAAGGTATCCCGCCCGCTTCGGCAGCGGCCTTCTCAACTTGATTCCTGGGTACGAAGAGGAATTCGGCGTCCGAGTCAACGAATCGGCTGATGAGCCAGGGACAAGCGACTCGGTCGACATGCACGCGCGATCTAGTCACCCACAACATCTCTTCAACCCTCGCGAGGCGGTATCCGCCGCAACAAGTGGTCAGGCAGCACAGTTCATCCGCTGGGCCTGCGATTCCATCTCAACGGTTTGGTGGCCTCCCGCGCGATTACCCCCTTGGCCTCGAGATCGAGTTGAACCGCCTTGGCCCACCAAGCCGCTTTGGCCCCTCCTGGGAAGAGGGACTTTGGCAGGTGCGGGAGGACTGCCCGACGCATTTCGTCTTGGGTCAACCCAGGTTCCTTCGATGGCAAGACCTTCAGGAGGGCTGCCCGCATCGCCTGGTACATCGTGGCGTCCAGCCGGGTCGAATATCCGGGAACGTTGACGTTCTCGACGGTGATGCGCTCAGCAGGTTTCTTCTTCGGGTAAAGTGTTGCGGTGAGCTTCCTTGCGGGTTTCTTTTTCGTTGGCATCTTGGCTCCAATCGTAACTGATTTATTCGTTGGAAATCGGGAGGGCTCATTCCGGCTTGGGAGCATTTGGATGAGCTCGTGCTGAGCATCTCGAATCTCCGTCATTCGCTTGGCATTTGCCCTCGACGACGATGCTGCTTCGTGCCCGATCGGCGCTTTTTGCTCTCGAGGCGTCTTTCCCGCGAGGCCCTGGTGGGCTTGGTTCGCCGCCGTGGCTTCTGGCGCAGCGCTGCGGTCCCCACCAGCCGGACCAGGCGCTCAATCGCGTCCTGACGGTTTCGCTCTTGGCTGCGGAATCGACGAGCCTGGATGATGAGCACACCGGCACTATTCAATCGCTTACCGGAGTGGATGATCAGCCGATCGCGAACCTCCTCGGTAAGCGCTCTTGTGTGCCTCACGTCGAAGCGCAGTTCAACTGCGGAGGCCACTTTGTTAACATTCTGGCCACCGGGGCCAGACGCCCGGATGAAACGAAGCTGGACCTCCCGCTCAGGGATACGGATGGAACGGCTGACCCAGATCATGGGGGCTGGCAGGCGGTAAGGATAGCAAGAAGCGCGAGCAAGGGGGCGAGCCCCAACACGGATTGGAATCTCCGGGTCAACGCAATCCCCGAAAGAATGCGCGAATGTCTTGCACTAACAAACCTGGCTCCTCAAGTGCCGGGAAATGACCGCCAGCCGGCATCTCTGTCCAGCGCTCGATGTTATAGCAGCGGTCTGCCCACTCACGAGGCACAACAAGGTCCTTCTCCCCATATGCCCCCTCTTCCCTTTCCCAACGTCTCACTCGCTTCAGGTAGTCCCCCTCGCTCTGCGAGAGCAGAGCCATGTCGGGCAGAGGTTCAGGCCAGTCCAAATCGACTGAGCCGATATGGATGCCACGGACCACGTCGCTGTGGAACCGGCCCAGCGCGCTCGTCACTCGCGCCCAGAGATCTTCAAGGATTCCGTCGGACAGCTCTACCGAGAAGGGCTGCATGCAATCGTTCTCCCTACTGAACTTCAGCGGCGCTTCCAGACACCCGCGTACTTCTTGCGGTACTTGAGGTCCTCTTCACTCTCAATCAATTCCAGCGCCATTTCTCTTACCTTCTCATCTTTGACTTCATCATACAAATTCCTAAGTCCTTGAATGATATCGTAGCGAATCAAGGTGTAGTTCTTCTCCGCGACGCAGTCGCTGAACCGACCCGCAAGGCGGTCAACCACCATCTTCCGTTGTCTATTTCCGGCAGCTCCAACCTTCCAAATGGCTTGGCCGTCTTGGGTGAGCAGGTTATCCAAGTTCGTCCGAGTGATCCTGTTCATCTAGTTCTCCTCTCGTGTCAAGAAGGGTTTACCTAAGGCCCACTTGGCTGCCAAGGTGAGCGGCGCCGCATGGGAGCCAAGGTCGTCCGGCAGAGCCCATGTCCCCGTACTTGATGGCCAATTAGTCACTGTACTGCAGCAACGACAAACCGTGAAGCGCTCTTTGTGTGGTAGAATGGTGGCAATCGTATAGCCGGTTTAGCGTGCAGTTACTGCCGTCTGACCCTCGGATGGGATTGGCGGCTTCTTTTTCCGCCACGAAGACCCCGTAGGAACCTGGAGACTCGAACCAGCCCGATGGCAATCAAAGTCAATGAGTGGGCTGTTCACCCCCAGCACGGCGTAGGGCGTGTCGTCAAGTTGGAGACACGACAGTTTAACCCGGGGCCTAAACGCCGGTATTACCAGTTCGCTATCGCGACAGGCACCGTGTGGGTGCCGGTGGAAGGTCTGCCCGGCGGGCTCCGCAAGGTCACGGCCAAGGGCGACCTTGCCCGGTATCGCAGCGTGTTGAAAAGTCGCCCGACACCTTTGGCCGCAGACCATCGGCAACGCCAGATCGCGTTGGCCGATCGCTCGAAAGAGAGTTCATTCCAAGCCAGGTGTGAAGTGGTGCGAGATTTGTCCGCCTTCAGCTGGCACAAGCCATTGAACGAAAGCAGTAGCGTTCTGTTGCGGAGAGCCCGCCAGATGTTGTCTGCGGAGTGGGCAGCGGCTGAGGGGCTGTCGCTCGTTGACGCTACTCTCGAGGTCGAGGCTCTGCTGCTTGAGGGGCGGAAGACCTACGAGGAGAAGAGCTCAGTAAGTGAAAGAACTTCCCTAGGCCCCCCTTAGCCACGCCTTCAACAAGCGCCCACCCTCTCAATACCTCAGCTCGAATACCTGCACTGACTGACACAAGAAATTGGCGCGCGCCATGCGCGCGCCGCGATAGGCTTTCGCCAAGATTCCGGCTGTCCCGGCCTATCGGCCCAGGAAGTCACGAACTGCCGCGATGCTGTCCTGCGGGTTCTCCCAAAACATATCGTGCCCGGCATCTGAGATGACGACCACCTCGACGCTCGGATACAGATCTAGGTGATACGTGCGCTGATACTCCAGACCGACCCACTGATTGCACGCTGAAACGAGCATTAGGACAGTATCGGTGTAGGTCTCCAGACCCTCGGTCATGATTGACCAGTCAGCGTTGCCACTCTCGTCACGGGCGCTGCTGAGAATACCTTGATACGCCGCCGCACCGGCCCGCCAGAAGTGGTCTTCGGGAACGGGAGTGCCAGGACAGTTAAACCCGTTGGTAGCCGAGAACTCCCATTCTTCGGAGATGTGACCCTGGAAGTAATCGTCGCGTGCGTAGGCATCCGGACCGCTGACATGCAAGGACTCGAACCACAGCCGCACAGCCTTGAGGGCGAAGGGGAAGTCGATAGATTGGGCAGAACGCCAGAAGTCTTCCCACGCCTCGTTGGTAAGGCCGCCCGGCTCCGCGACCACCAGATTAGCGACTTTCTGTGGATAGCGTCCGACGTAAGCGGTGACAAGCGTTCCACCCCATGAGTGGCCTACCAGATTCACTGGTTCACCGTTCCCATAGTGCTCGACGATGAGGTCCAGGTCTTCGATTGAGGAGTCTAGGGTCAGTTCGGAAGGGTCAACCCTAGGCGAGAGGCCGCTGCCGCGCTGATCGTAAAAGACAACGTAGTATTCGTCGGATAACTCCTGCAAGTTGAGCAAATACCGATAGTCCCCGCCTGGGCCGCCGTGGACGACGACCACCGCCGGGCTGGCGGGGTCGCCAAAGGTCTCGGCATGGAAGGTCACGCCATCCAGGGTGACGGAAGGAATGGAGGCGTCCTGCGCGGCGGTCTGGGCGACCTCATACGTACCAGCCGTTGCGAGGTACAGCGCGATAAACACCACGATGTCCAGAATCACGAAACCCACCAATACCTTCAGAAGGATTTTAAGGACCCGCTTCATACCGCCACCTCCGGGATCTTCCCCCGAAAAAGTGGACACGGTTTCACGCCACCAGTCTCTCATACTCTTCGGGCGTGTGGTAGTCAATGCTGGAGTGCAGGCGGTGGTGGTTGTAGAAGCGGATGTAGGCCGTGAGCGCCGCTTCGAGCTCAGCGAAGGTCGCGAAGGTCCGGCCTCGGATCCACTCGGTCTTCAGGGTGTGGAAGAACGACTCCATGTGGGCATTGTCTTGGTAACAGCGGGGTCGGTTCATGCTAGGTCGGATCCCATGCTTCGTGAGGATCGCGCGGTAGTGGTACGCCCCATACTCAATCCCGCGATCGGAGTGAAAGATGAGCGCCCGCGCCGGCGCTCGGTTTCGGATCGCCCGCTGCATGGCGAGCGCGGTGAGATTCACCGTGCGGTCCGAACCGAACGCCCAGCCCACGATGCGGCGCGAGCGGACGTCCATGACGGCGGCCAGGAAACAGGGGCGACCGTTGGCCTTGAGGAAGGTGACATCCCCCACCCACTGCTGGTTGATCTCCGTGGGTGGAGCGCTGGCCACTCGGAGGTTGTCGGTGGCCTCAAAGAAGCGATGCACCCCCGGGGCCCGGCGGGTCACCCTCACCACCCGGCCCTGCAGCCCCGCCGTGCGCATGAGCCGCGCCACCCGATTCTCGCTTGCGGCGATGCCCTGTTTGCACAGGGCCTTCGCGACCCGGGGACTGCCGTAGGTGCCGTGGGAGCCACGGTAGATGCACTCGATGTGCTGCAGCAGCGTGCGGTTGGCATCTGCTCGCGCGCTGGGGGCACGGCCGCGCCAGGCATAGTAACCGCTCTTCGAGAGCCCGTACTGCCGGCAGAGGAACTCGATCCCGTACTCACGGCGGTGCCGGCCTATGAACGCGAAGATCTCCGACTTCGCTCCAAATTGAACTGGATAGCTTTTTTTAGGAGGTCGTTCTCGATTCTCGCCTTCTTCAAGGCCGCTTCGAGTTCGCGGATGCGCTGGTGCTCCGAAACCGTGGCCTCCATGCCCTGAATCTCCTTCAAATTGGGATGAGCGGGACCCTGTAGCTTGCCCTCCCGAACTTCCTTCTTCCAGCGCGAGAGCATGAAGGGGTGAATGTTCAAGGCCGCGGCGACCTCTTGGGTCTCAATTCCTGGATGGCTCGCCAGCTTCACCGCCGTCACCTTGAACTCGCGGCTGTA
>CAYHSI010000034.1:10534-12840 GCA_964359225.1 uncultured Anaerolineaceae bacterium | reverse complement strand
CGGTCTGCCCGCGCCGCCAGGGTGGCCTTGCCTCGGCGCTCGCCTCTACGGTTTCAACTGAGGATGAATTCGATGGCAGAAGTCGCCAACCTGGTGGAGATGCGGGGAATCGTCAAGCGTTTCCCGGGCGTGCTGGCCAACGACCACGTAGATTTCGAGCTCCGGCCTGGAGAAATCCACGCGTTGTTAGGAGAGAACGGCGCCGGTAAGAGCACCCTGATGAGCGTGCTGGCCGGATTGTACAAGCCGGAGGCAGGGACCATCCTGGTCCGGGGAGTACCGGTCAGCTTCGGTTCGCCACGGGATGCCATCGCGCTGGGCCTGGGGATGATCCACCAGCATTTCACCCTGATCGATTCGCACACGGTCACCGAAAACATCCTGCTCGGTCTAGACGACCCACGATTCCTCATGCGACTGGCGCGCTATGACGAACGGATCGCGCAAACGGCCGAACAGTTCGGGTTGCATGTCGCTCCCTCGGCCAAGATCTGGCAGTTATCGGTGGGCGAGCAGCAGCGGGTTGAAATCCTGAAGATGCTGTATCGCGGGGTGCAAGTCCTGATCATGGATGAGCCTACCTCGGTGCTTGCCCCGCAGGAGATCGACCAGCTATTCAAGACCCTGCGTTCAATGGTCGATCAGGGCAAGTCCATTGTGTTTATCAGCCACAAGTTGCATGAGGCCATGTCCATCGCGGATCGGATCAGTGTGCTGCGGCACGGCAAGGTTACTGCGGCCGGGATCAAGCCGGAAGCGACCTCCAAGGCGGAACTGGCCAACCTGATGGTCGGCCGCAAAGTGCTCTTTGAAGTGGAAAAGAAGCCGAGGCAGCCGGGGGAGGTGGTCTTGGAGCTGCGGGGGGTCTGTGCCGAAAACGACAAAGGGTTGCCGGCGCTCCATGACATCGGGCTTAAGCTGAGATCCGGCGAGATCTTGGGACTGGCCGGTGTTGCAGGCAATGGTCAAAGCGAACTCGGAGAGGTGATTACCGGGCTCCGGCGCTGCACGAGCGGCAGCATCCTGGTGAACGGGAAGGAAGTTGCCAATCGCCCGGCGCGGGTACCGATCGAGCTTGGCGTCGCCCACATTCCCGAGGATCGAACCCACGTGGGGACAGCTCCCAACCTGAGCATCACAGACAATGTCATCATGAAGGGATATCGCGATCCGCCTCTGGCGAGGGGCCGAATTCTCGATCGGCGGGCGGCCCGCGAACGGGCAGAGCGGCTCAAGGATGAGTACACCATTCTGGCCCCCAGTGTCGATACGCCGGCCAGGCTGCTATCGGGCGGCAATCTGCAGCGAGTCATCCTGGCTCGGGAGCTTTCCGCCGAGCCAACTCTGCTGATAGCCATGCAGCCCACCCGCGGGCTTGACGTCGGCGCGATCGAGGGAGTGCAGCGCCTGCTGCTCGAGCAGCGCGATTCGGGGGCGGCCATCCTGCTGGTCTCAGAGGAGCTGGAAGAGATCTTCTCGCTCAGCGATCGGATCGCAGTGATCTACGAGGGTGAGATCGTGGGGGATAGTGTGGCGGCGGACGCCGAGACGGTTGGGCTATTGATGACCGGTGGGGCAGGGTCGCCGAAGACCGAGGCGGCCGCGTGACGAGTTCGGGGTCGGCCAAATCCCGTCTGCCGGGCGGCATCCGGCTTCCTTTCGAAATTCAAGTTGAGCCGCGCCTGCATGTGCCGGGTTGGCTGAGCCCGCTGATATCCGTCATCGCGATCGTGCTCGCTCTGCTGCTGGGTGCGTTGGTGCTTGCGTTGGTCGGAGGAGACCCGGTCAGAGCTTATGCTCACATCGCCGGCGCGGCGTTCGGCAGCTTAGGGGTGTTCTCCGACACCTTGGTGAAAGCGACCCCGCTGATCATGACTGGGCTGGCATGCTCGATCGCCTTTCAAATGAAGCTCTGGAATATTGGGGCCGAGGGCCAATTCTACATGGGCGCCCTCGGCGCGAGCATCGTCATCTTGGCCGGAGTGGTTCCAACAGACGCTCCGCGGCTCGTCGCGATCCCAGTCATGTTGGTCGCCGGGGTCGTCTTTGGAGCGGCCTGGGGATCGATACCGGGCTGGCTGAAGGCCCGCCTCCGGGTAAACGAAATCATTACGAGCCTGATGCTCAACTACATCGCGATTGCGCTGGTCAACTACTTCATCTTCGGGGTTTGGAGCGAGGGTGGGTTCCAGATGACCCGCACCTTCCAGCAAGCCGCTTGGCTGCCGCGCCTCTCGGACCTGGCCGAACAATTCCCGATCCTCAGGGGGCTGACCACCCACTTCGGGCTGGTGTTTGCGGTCGTG
>CAYHSI010000034.1:0-10524 GCA_964359225.1 uncultured Anaerolineaceae bacterium | reverse complement strand
GAGAAAGGCCCATCTGGGCCGGGGTGGGGAAGGAGGTCTTCCTCTTCCGCAGCCTGTGGGGTTATGAGATCCGCCTGATCGGCGACAACCCGCGGGCGGCCGAGTACGCGGGCATCAATATCACCCGCAACACAGTTTTCGTGATGATGCTGTCCGGCGGTATTGCCGGGCTGGGTGGGATGTCCGAAATTGCCGGTGTCGTCCATCGGCTGCAGGGGTCGATTTCGCCGGGTTACGGTTTTACCGGGATCATCATCGCCTGGCTGGCCAAGCTGAACCCGCTCATCGTCGTTCCGGTATCTGTGCTCTTCGGTGGCCTCATCCTGGCCGGGCGCGAAATCCAACCCGCAGGAGTTCCTCGGCTGATCCAAGGGATCATTCTGTTCATGCTCATCGCGAGCGAAGTGTTCTTACGTTATCGGATTCGGCTTGTGCGTCGGCCATGAAGCGGTGAACCGTGGATCCCCTCATTATCCTCCATGCGGGGGTGGCGACCGGAACGGTCCTACTCTTTGCAACCATCGGGGAGATCTTCGCCGAGCGGGCCGGAGTATTGAATCTGGGCCTGGAGGGGATGATGCTGATCGGCGCAATGAGCGCTTTCAGTGTCACCGTGGCGACCGGGAACGGATTGCTCGGCCTCATCGTGGCGATGTTGGCGGCCGGAGGGTTGTCGCTGCTGCATGGGGTGGTCACCATCCATTTTCAGGCAGATCAGGTCGTGAGCGGTCTGGCGCTCACGTTTCTGGGTACCGGATTGAGTCTGGTATTCGGTGAAGGACTGAACAAGGCCGGCGCAATCTCGCTCCTGCCAACCCTGACCATCCCATTGCTGGCCAGCATTCCGGTCCTCGGTCCCATTCTGTTCACGAAGCAAAGCGTCATGGTCTATCTGGGGTACCTGCTGGTGCCCATCGCCTGGTTCTATATCAACCGCACCCGCCCCGGACTGCACCTGCGGGCGGTTGGCGAGAATCCCACTGCGGCAGATGCAATGGGTCTCAGCGTGTACCGCTTGCGCTACTCCTATGTGATGGTCGGAGGAGCGCTGGCCGGCCTGGCGGGAGGCACGATCAGCCTGGCGATCTCACCGGGCTGGTTTAGCGAGCTGACGACCGGCGGGATGGGCTGGATCGCGGTCGGACTTGTGATCTTTGCCCAGTGGGATCCATGGAGGGCTGCCTTCGGTGGTTATGCCTTTGGGGCGTTGCGTCGAACGATCCTCGACATCCAGGGTCCCCAGACCCTGCTCGGACTTCGGAATCCATTCTTTTTCAACCCCTATTTCGGCTTCTTTCTGCAGATGCTCCCATATGCCTTCACGATCGCCGTGCTGATCATTGGTTCGCGCGAGGCACTGCGCAAGAGATTGGGCGCGCCGGCCGCCCTTGGGTTGCCCTATGTCCGCGGCGAACGCGGCCACTAGAGCCGGCCGAATTCTGCATGCCCCTCAACCCACCATGAAATTCACAGGATATCGGTGCTCGATCTGCGGAGAGCTGTACGGCCCGGATCGAATGATCTATATCTGCCTGAAGGACGGGGGCAATCTCGATGTGCTGCTCGATATTGGGGGTAACCGCAAGCTCAGCTCGCCCGAGCAGATCAGTGCCAACTCAGATGGGTCCATGTGGCGCTACCTCCCGCTGTTGCCGGTCGATGATCCTGGATATCCAAACACCGCACTCCGGTCGGTCGGCTGGACGCCGTTGTTAAAGGCCGAACGGCTGGGAGCCGACCTGGGACTCGGTGAGCTCTGGTTGAAAGACGACGGGCGGAACCCAACCGCTTCCTTTAAAGACCGCGCCAGCGCGGTGGTGGTTGCCCGGGCGAGAGAAGTCGGGGCCGAGACCGTAATAACCGCTTCGACCGGCAACGCCGGTGCGGCGCTCGCCGGGATGGCGGCGGCCGCCCGCATGCCCGCTGTGATCCTGGCGCCCCGAACGGCCCCGCCGGCGAAGGTTGCCCAGCTGCTGATATTTGGCGCCCGGGTGATCTTGGTTGAGGGCAGCTATGATGAGGCCTTTGATTTGACGCTGGAGGCAGCCCAGGCTTTCGGCTGGTATTGTCGGAACACCGGGTACAACCCGTTCACCGCGGAGGGGAAGAAGACCGCCGCATTCGAGATCTGCGAGCAGTTGACGCGGGGGCGGTCTAGGGGTTTATGGGCTGCGCCGGATGCGGTGTTCGTATCGGTCGGCGACGGGAACATTCTTACCGGGCTACACAAGGGTTTCAAGGACCTGTTCGAGCTGGGCTGGATCGAACGCATCCCGCGGCTCTACGGTGTGCAGTCGAGCGGGTCGGCCGCGGTGGCGAACGCCTTCCGGGCGGGCAGCTCGAGCATTCAACCGGTGAAAGCTAGCACGCTAGCCGACAGCATTGCAGTCGATCTTCCCCGCGACGGGATCCGGGCGCTGCGGGCGGCCCGGGAGACCGGCGGCGCGATATTCACAGTCGAGGACAGCGCGATCCTGGAAGCCATCCGCACCCTGGGGCAAGCCGCGGTCTTCGCGGAGCCGGCCGCCGCGGCCTCCTATGCCGGCGTGGTGCAGGGCGTGGAAGAGGGGCTGATCGGTTCAACGGACCAGGTGGTGGCGGTAATCACCGGGAGCGGGCTGAAGGACGTATCGGCCGCACTGCGAGCCGCCGGCAGCCCGGTGGTCATCGAGCCGACTTTGGAGGCACTGAAGGCCGCCCTCGGATGAGACTCCAGGCACCCGCTAGCGGATGGATGTGAGTTCGCGTATGCTACGAGATCGCGAATTGAAAGCCACCGTTATGGAGCCCACCCTTTCGATCGTCGGCCCGGTCTTCGATGAGGTCGGGACGATCCGCGCCTTCTATACCCGGCTGCGGGACGCCATGGACCAGCTCAAGGAGCCCTGGGAGCTGCTGCTGATCGACGATGGCAGCCGCGACGGGTCGACCGACATCATCCGAGACCTAGGGCTCGAGGATCCCCGGGTCCGGCCGGTGCTGTTCTCCCGCAATTTCGGTCATCAGATCGCACTGACGGCCGGGCTGGATTACAGCCGGGGGCAGGCAGTGGTAGTCATGGATACCGACCTGCAAGATCCGCCGGAACTGGTCGCGGAGCTGGTCGCCAAGTGGCGGGAGGGTTTCGAGGTCGTCTATGCGGTGCGCACCGAGCGAGAGGGTGAGTCCTGGTTCAAGAAGGCGACCGCGACTATGTTCTATCGACTGATCAACCGCATAACCGACGTGGATATCCCGCTGGATACCGGCGACTTCCGACTTTTGGATCGGAAGGTGGTCGAGGTGGTGAAGCAAATGCGGGAGCGCCACCGCTTTCCGCGGGCCATGGTGGCCTGGGTCGGTTTCCGCCAGACCGGGGTGCCGTACAAGCGGGCCGCCCGTTCCTCCGGTGAGACCAAGTACCCGCTCCGCAAGATGTTGCGGCTGGCCATCAACGCGGTCACCGGGTTTTCCTACTTCCCGCTCCAACTGGCGACCTATTTCGGATTCATCTGTGCCGGCCTGAGCGCGGTCGCGATACCACTCGTCGTGCTGATCCGATTGAGCGGGCGATCGGCATTGCTGGGGCAGGCGACCACCTTGATCGCGGTGCTGTTCCTTGGCGGGGTCCAGTTGATCTCGCTGGGGATTCTCGGCGAGTACGTCGGCCGGTTGTACGACGAAGCCAAGGGCCGGCCGCTATACGTCCTGCGAGAAGAGCCGGGACCCATCGAGGCGCGGGAACGATGATCGATCTCACTTTCTACCCGGACCGGCTGGACCGCGCCGCCAGGCGGGCCAGAGAGCGAAGCATCGTCATACCGACCTTCGAGCAGATGCGTGACCCGAACCGGATCCCGGCCGCGATCCGGGAACGGTTGAAGACCGTGGGCCTGTGGGACCTCGATCCGCTCAACCTGTTCCGCATTAACTGGAAGAACGAGCCGATCGGCTCGGGCGGAGGGTTCGGGAGGGTCAACGCCTTGGAATTCCCGCCGAGCCTGACCGGGGTCGAGGCCCGCATCCTGGCACTGGTCGGGAAGTGGTTCCCCACCGGCGCCCATAAGGTCGGCGCCGCCTTCGGCTGCCTGGTGCCGCGCCTGGTGACCGGCCAGTTCGACCCCACCACCCAGAAAGCCGTCTGGCCCTCGACCGGGAATTACTGCCGGGGTGGGGCGTACGATTCCGCCCTGCTCGGCTGCCAGTCGATCGCCATCCTGCCGGAGGGAATGAGCAAAGAACGCTTCGAGTGGCTGGCCACGATCGCCGGGGAGGTGATCAAGACTCCCGGAAGCGAGTCGAATGTCAAAGAGATCTTCGACAAGACCTGGGAGTTGCGCCGCTCGGGCGAAGACTTAATGATCTTCAACCAATTCGAGGAGTTCGGAAATTATCTGTGGCACTACGACGTAACCGGGCACGCGATGTTGGAGCTGCTCGAGCATGAGCTTGGGCCCCAGGAGAGTTTCCGAGGGGTCGCTTTGACCACCGGCTCGGCGGGGACCCTCGCCTGCGGCGATCTGCTCAAACAGCACTTCCCGGCAAGCAAGATCGCGGCCGGCGAGGCCGCCCAGTGCCCGACCCTGCTCGAGAACGGATTCGGGGCTCATCGGATCGAGGGGATCGGCGACAAACACGTGCCCTGGATTCACAACGTCAAGAACACCGACCTGGTGATCGACCTCGACGACGCCGGGATCGTCGCGCTGGCCCGGCTTTTCAACGAACCCGTGGGCAGACAGTACCTGACCGCCCGGGGAGTCCCCGAACACACAGTCGAACAGTTGGATCTGCTTGGTTTCTCGGGGATCGCCAATCTGACGATGGCGATCAAATTCGCCAAGTATTACGAGCTGGGGGCTGGTGACGTGGTGCTCACAGTCCTGACCGATTCAATGGATCTGTACCGGAGCCGGCTGGACGAGATGCGCGCCGACTACGGTGAGTACCGCGAGCCCCAGGCCGCGGCCGATTGCGCCCGCTATCTGCACGGGCTGACCACGGAGGGGTTGCTGGAGCTGCGCTACACCGACCGGCGGCGGATCCATAACTTGAAGTATTTCACCTGGGTGGAGCAGCAAGGGCGGACCCATGATGAGCTCGTTGCCCAGTGGGTCTATCCGGCCTACTGGAGCGGGGTGCAGGGACAAGTGTCCGCGATCGACGAGCGGATCCAGGCGTTCAACGAGCGGGTGGGATTGCTCGAAGCGGTCTAATCGAAGGATACGGCAAACAAGACAAATTCGATCCACAATGGTTGCATTGCTGCCCGCATTTCCTATGGCGCGCGATCTGCATTGGTCCCAAACTACGCCCAATTTGGAGCAAAGGAGCCTCACATGAAGAGAAACTTGGTGACTGTCGGTGTATTTGTCCTCCTGATGGCGAGCCTCACAGCCTGCGCAGGTGGGGACATCAACGACGCGGCCCAAGCCTTCATGACCGCGGCGGCCAACGGGGACTATGCGACTGCCTTTGACCTTTCCGGTCCACAATTGCAAGCCGAAGTCGGTAGCGTGGAAGGGCTCCAGGCGGCGCTTCCGGGGGCCCTGAGCGAGTGGAAGTTCGACTCCATCAGCCAGGATAACAACACGGCCACCATGGCAGGGACGGGAACAGGCCCCGATGGGCTGTCGTACACGGTATCCCTCTATTTCGAAAAGGTGGGGGACGCCTGGAAGGTGGAGGGGTACGCCGCAGATTTGGTCCCCTGACCGGCGCTGCCGCTTGACAACCTAGAACAAATGATCTATCCTAGTGAGAAGCAGGAGCGCGTCGGCATGTCGCAAACCGTGCGCCGCCGGCTCGGGCCAGGCGGCGGGCTTCCCACCCCGGCCGAACACGACCTTGTGCTGGTCGCCATCCTGAACCGGCCCCGGGACCTTGAGATCGCCCGGACTCTAGGCTGGTATCGGATTCCGCTCGGGACCGCGCCCAGAACGGTCCGAGTGGACTGGCTGGCCTTCTATTTGCCGGCCGCATTCGATGGTCAGCGCTGGTCGGTACGCTATCTGGCCGAAGTGCGGGGGATCGAGCTGCTGACTCGCCGGGAGCTGCTGTACCTGGAGGCCGACCACCCGCGGGCCGCTCATCCCTACTACAAGCTGCAGTTGGGGCCGCTGATGGAACTCGAACCGCCGATCCTCTCCCGAAGTTGGCGGCGATTCAGCTTCCTGTACACCACCGGCGATCGACTGTACCGCGCGGCCGATCTCACCGAGCTCAGGGTTCCCGCTTCCCGCGCCCGTGAGCAGCTGTGGAGGATGCTCCGCGATCGAGCCGGCATCGTCCAAGCTGCGGCCTGACTTCACTCCTCTGGCCTCCGTCCGCCGAATAGGAAGCGCGGCGGCTCGACTTCGCCGTGGGTTGCAGGTATCATCACCCCGGTGCTTCCCCCGCCGAATCATCCGGTCCGAGCGTCGTTGCGATGGGTCCTGCTGCTTACGCTCGGTCTGCTCCTTGTCGGCTGGCCGAGATCCGCGGCCGCCCAAGGCAAGACTCTCTATTGGGAACGGTTCGACGTCACCCTCGCGATTCAGCCGAACGGCGACCTTAAGGTAATCGAGCGGCAGCGGATCCGTTTCACCGCGGGAACCTTCACCTTCGGTTTCGCGGTCATCCCGCTGGACAAGACCCAAGGCATCGACCAGGTCAGCCTCAGCGAACCGGGCGGAACCGTGTACCAGGAGGCATCCTTCGGCGAGGAGCCGTTCACTTTTGAGACCTCCCAGGTTGAGAACGAACTGGAAGTCCGTTGGTATTTCCCTCCAACCACCGACGCGGCTCGCACCTTCGACCTGGTCTACACGGTGCATGGTGCCATCCGGCTCTACGATAGCGGGGACAAGCTGCAGTGGTTCGCGATCGATAACGAACGGGACTTCCCGATCGAGGAGGGCAGTGTCACCGTCGTCCTGCCTCCGGGGGCCGCCTTCCAAATCATCGACTCGGCCGGTGCCCAGGCGACCTGGGGTCAGAACGCCGAGGGTACGAGCGTAACCTTCTTGCCCACCGGTCCACTGTCCAGCACGGACTACGTCGAGGTAGGCATCGAATTCAGCCACGGCGCCATCCCGGACCAGGTGCCGGCCTGGCAGGCGGCCGATGATGCATCGAATTACTACAACGACAATGTCAAGGATCTGGTCGACCTGGGGCTTGGCGTCCTGGCCGTGCTGATCCTGCTGGGTGGGCCGGCCCTGATCTATTTTGTGTATTACGCCCGCGGCCGGGATCCTAAGGTCGGCCCGGTGCCGGAATACCTGGCAGAACCGCCCGGCGATCTGCCACCGGGAATCATGGGCACCTTGCTGGACGAGCAGGCCGAGATGCGAGACGTGGTCGCCACGATCGTGGACCTGGCCCGCAAAGGCATCGTGAGAATCGAAGAGACCGCTAACAAAGGTTTGCTGGGCCTTGGCTCCACCGATTTCATCTTTCACCGCCAGGCCGCGGCGGCGGATGGCCTCAACCCGGTCGAGAGCGAGATTGTGTCCGGGCTCTTCCGGAGTGGGAAGACCTCGGTTGAGATGAGCGACCTCCGGGAAAAGTTCTACACCCGGCTGCCTGCGATCCAAAGCAAGCTCTATCAGGAGATGGTTAACCGCGGATTCTTCCGCACCAATCCGGACACGACCCGTAAGCTCTGGCGCGGCCTGGGAGGTGCGGTGCTGGCCGGGGCTTTCTTCCTCGGGATCTTTGCCTCGGGTGCGCTTTCGAGCTACACGAGCCTGCTCCCCTGCGTTTTTGGTGCCCTCGGTCTCACCGGTCTGGTCGCGCTGGTCGCCGGAGGGGCGATGCCGGCCAAGACCCGCAAGGGCGCCGAGGCCGCCGCCCAGTGGACTGCTTTCAAAACCTATTTGGAGCGTATCGACAAGCTGGCGGACCTCCAGCAGGTCGGAGAGCTTTTCGAACGCTACCTGCCGTACGCGATCGCACTTGGCATCAAGGATTCCTGGATTCACAAGTTTTCCCAGCAACCCACTACTCCGGTCCCGGGCTGGTACATGCCGGACTATGGTCGGGGACTATCGCCGCGCACCGTCTCAACCGCAGGCAAGGGTGGCGGGGCCGCAGTTCCGCCGCTGCGCGGCCCGGGGGGTCTCCAAGGGATGTCGGAAGGCCTGGCCGGCGGCTTGCAGAGCATGAGCGACGGATTGACCCGAATGCTGAACAGCGCCGGTCGGGTGCTGCAATCGGCTCCCTCCTCGAGCGGCCGCAGCGGGGGCGGATTCAGCGGCGGCGGATTCAGCGGGGGCGGCGGCGGCGGAGGGGGTGGGCGTGGGTTCGGTTAGCGATGGGTAGCGGAAGAAGCGGCGGGGTACTTCTGATCGTGGTTGGGATCGCGATCGCTGGATTTGGTGCCCTTTTCGTGGCGGGCCAACTGAGCTCGGGCGAGGTCCAGCTGGGCGGGGCCGTGATGGGGGTGGGGGTATTTGGGCTTCCCGCCCTTTTGGCGATCGGCATTGGTGTCGCGCTGCTGGCGCGCTCGCGGCAGGTGGCGGCGGGGGACAAAGAGCAGGCCCAGCTGCGGAAAATCCTGGACATGGTAAAAAGCAAAGGTCAGGTCCCGATCAGCGAGCTGGTCATCGACTTGGGATCGACCCGCAAGGCGGTCCAGGACCAAGTTCACTCTCTGGTTGGGATGGGACTTTTCAGCGGCTACATCAACTGGGACGAGGGCACCCTTTACTCCGCCGAGGCGGCCAACCTGCGCGAGCTAGAGCGCTGCAAACACTGCGGCGGCGAAGTGAGTTTCGCAGGTAAGGGGGTGCTGGTCTGCAAGTACTGCGGCACCGAATACTTCTTGAGCTAATCTCGGACAGCCTCCATCAAACCCAATGAGGCGACGATCCATCGGATCAACATCAGGGATATCAACTCCCACTCTTGCCCTACTGGTGTTGTTTCTTGTCGGCTGCAGTGGGTCGGAGGTTTCCGAACAGCCGCCCGACCATCCCGACGCAGACTCGCCAGCCTCAACAGTAGTGCCCTCCGTGCCCGCGGCCACGTCTGCCAGCCAACTGCTGGCCAGCCCGACCCCTACCCGTCCAGCTGGTGCGGCCTTGGCACCAACCCGGGTCATCCGGCATATTCAAATGATCGACGCCGAGGTCGGCTGGGGAATAGCCTACGCGGCCGCCGAGCAGGCCGCCGCCATCTGGCGGACGACAGACGGCGGCGAGTCTTGGGCGGATGCGACACCGGCCGGGATCACTCTCCCGACCGGCCCCTTTCCTGGGATGCTCGAGTCGGTCTTCTTGGACGGGGATCGGGCCTGGTTCGCATTTCCGATCGAAGGCGATTACCAGAGCCCTGACATCGAGTCTTTCGTCTGGCATACCCAAAACGGAGGCAGGACCTGGGATCAGATAGCCCTGCCGGCTTGGGACGGCGGGGCTGCCGTCTTCTTCCAATTCATCGACGACCAGCATGGCTGGTTCATGACCGCGAACTACGCAGGCGCCGGCAGCAGCTGGTTTCTGCTCTCTCGAACTCAAGATGGGGGGCTTGGCTGGGACAGCCTAATGGCGGAAGACCATGCTGTACACGAATACTCAGTCGGGATCGAATTCGCCGATGAGAACACCGGCCTGATGAATTTCGGGCATGACTACTCTTACATTACGATGCCGATTGTCCGCTGGACGCACGATGGTGGGGTCAGGTGGGATGACCTGCTGTTCCTGCCCGCGCCGGCGGACGACCCAGGTTTGCTCGACGCGCCTTCTGCGGGACTTATCAACCGCATCTATTCTCACCCCTTTCTGCAACGCTGGCAGTGAACTGCAACGATCCCACAACAAAAGAGCAGGTGGCTAACCTCCTCTACACCACATCGGATGGTGGCAGTTCCTGGCAGACTCATCCGTTCCCGGGCGGCAGTATTCAATTCCTCTCCCCACAAGTTGGTTGGGCCCTCGGCCCCCAGATCTCCCACACCCAGGATGGCGGCCGGAGCTGGACTCAGATGGGCAGCGTCCCCTGGAAGGGGCAGTTCAGTTTTGTCGACGAGTATCGTGGTTGGGCGGTCGGCGAGACCGAGGCCGCCTCGGGATCTGTCTACGGCCTCTATCGGACCGAGGACGCAGGGCGGACCTGGATCGAGCTCTCTCCCGTCCTAATCCATTGAGGGGTGCCAATTCGATGTCCAGGCTGCTGATCCGAGGTGCAGAGCTGGTAACCGCCCGCGGTAGTTTCCGGCACGAATTGCTGATCGACGGTCAGACCATCGCGGCTGTCGGGCCCGAACTGCGGGCCGATGATGCCCAAGTCGTGGACGCCACTGGCAAGCTGGTCATGCCGGGAGGCGTCGACCCCCATACCCATTTCGACCTGCCCATGTTTGACACGGTTTCCTCGGATGACCACTACACCGGTCTCAAGGCGGCGGCCTTTGGTGGCACTACAACCGTGCTCGATTTCGTGCCGCTGATCCGGCCGACCCTGGCCGAATCGATCGAAGCCTGGCAGGCTAAGGCCGGGCCGAACGCAGCGATCGATTACGGATTCCACATGAATATCACTCGGCTGGATGATGGAGTG
>CAYHSI010000033.1:0-12917 GCA_964359225.1 uncultured Anaerolineaceae bacterium | reverse complement strand
GCTACAACGGGGTGAAGCTCAAGGCCGGCTATGGCGGGTCGGCGGCCCGCGAGCAGTGCAAGCAGGTCGAGCTGTGCTTTCAAGACAACGAAGCTCGCGCCCGAGGGCCCAATCTGATGGATTACGAGCAGGCCAAGCGGAGCGGGCAGATTGAGCGCTTCAATCCCACTCCCGCTTATCACGACCACCTTCGCACGCTGATCGACCTGAATGTGATCGCCGACCACCCGCAGCATGTCGTCGTCGACCCGATGTACGGATCGGGTCGGGGTCAGCTCAAGGGCATCTTGCAGGGTACCGGCTGCGAGGTCCTTGAAGTGCGGGGCGAAATGAATCCAGGTTTTGGCGGGATTCATCCGGAACCGATCGCCCGCTATCTGGGCGCGTTGGTTGGCGCGATCGCCGCCGGTCACGGCCAGCTGGGGCTGGCGACCGACGGTGACGCGGACCGGATAGGGGCCGTGGACGGGCGCGGACAGTTCGTGGATCCCCACCGGATCATGGCCCTGGCTCTGAAATACCTGGTCGAACAGCGCGGCTGGCGAGGGACGGTGGTCAAAACGGTTTCAACCACCCAAATGATCAATCGCCTGGCCGAAAAATACTCCCTGCCGGTGATTGAGACCCCGGTTGGGTTCGACCACATCGCCGACCGGATGCTCCAGGATGAGGTGCTGATCGGGGGTGAGGAGTCCGGCGGGATGTCGATCCACGGCCACATTCCGGAGGGGGACGGGATCCTGATGGGACTGCTTTTACTGGAAATGGTGGCGGGCTGGGGGGTGGCGCTTGAGGAACTGGTGGAACAATTGCTGGCCGAGGTCGGCCCCTCGCATTACAGTCGGCTCGACCTGCGGCTCGCCAGTCCGGTCTCCAAGCAGCTGATCGCCGACCGTCTGCGGGATGGAGCGCCGAACTCGATCGGATCCTTGCGAGTCCATCACATCAGTGATCAAGATGGGATCAAGTACGTCATGGACGACGATTCGTGGTTGCTGATTCGCCCTTCCGGAACCGAGCCCGTGCTCCGGGTGTATGCCGAAGCCCGTGAGCCTCGAGCCTTGGAACAGTTGATCTCACACGGCCGACAGGTCGCGCAGGCCGGCTAGCCTCTCTTCCCATTTCAATCCATCAAAGGCTGCATGCTATAATTCCGGCCGCCAGTCGATCCTTATGCTAAAACGTCTGCGCGAGTTCTTTTCAAGCCCCCCAGCCGCACCTGCGCCGCCGCAATCTGCTCCGGCTGCGCCTGCCCCGCCCCCCGTCAAGGAGCCCTCCCCACTCGAGAATCCTCAGGCCTACCTGGAACGAGTGCAGACCAAGATCAATGACATGGCCGAGGAATTCGCCAACGGGGCCATCAATCGCCTGCAGTTCCAGGAACTGTACGAACACTACCGGCGGGAGCAGCAGACCATCAAGCGCTATCTGGAGATGTCGCCGGGCTCCGAAGAATGGAAATCGGCCACCTCCGAAGGCAAGAGCGTCGTGATCCGCCAGCAGAACGTGGCCAAAGTCTTGGGACACTCGGTGTACGATAACGAATCGGGGATGCCGCTCAACACCATCGGCG
This sequence comes from uncultured Anaerolineaceae bacterium, assembly GCA_964359225.1. Taxonomy (GTDB): domain Bacteria; phylum Chloroflexota; class Anaerolineae; order Anaerolineales; family E44-bin32; genus JADFRG01. The sequence goes on along the minus strand of CAYHSI010000033.1, from coordinate 11,344 downwards.
AGTTCGAGATCGAAGCGGATTTGGCGGTACCGATGCTCTCCTCGTATCGTTCTGCCACAAAGGAAATCTTCGGTGCGGAGATGAACAAGACCGCGATCGAGGGAGGCCGCTGGCTGAGCTACGTTCCCGGGGAGTTCACCACCCTGATGACGCTGTTCTCAACCGATCCGGCTCCCCAACAGCTCGAATCGCTGGAAGAGCTGCACGGCCTGTTCGAGCGCGCCAATCGGACCCTGCTGAGCAACCAACCGGTAGACCCGGATGAGCTTGTTTTCATCCAGCAATTCTTCCTCGGCCGCCAGTCTTAGCCCCGGGACATGAGCAGCGTTCCGGTCTTGAAAGTCGTCGTCGCCGGCAACGGCGCAGTCGGCAAAACATCGCTGATTCGTAGATTCTGTGAAGGGAAGTTCGAGTTGACCCGGGTGGCGACGATCGGGGTCGACTTTCAGACTCAGATGGTCGCGCTCCCCGAGCGGACCGTCAAGCTCTCGATCTGGGACATGGCCGGCCAGGACCGCTTCCAGGTGATTCGGACTGGCTTCTACCGAGGCAGCCGGGCGTCGGCCCTGGTGTACGACGTGACCGATCCCGAGTCCTTCAGCAGCCTGCCGCGTTGGCACACCGAAATCATGGATGCGATCCAAAAACAACCTTTCGTGGTGGTCGGGAACAAAACCGATCTCGAGCGAGTTCAGCCGCGGGCAGCCGCGGAAGCCTTCGCCCACAGCATCGGCGCGACCTATATTGAGACGAGTGCCCTCGATGGAAGGGGAGTCTCGGACTTGTTCGAATCTCTGGCCAGGCTTGGCTTAGGCGCCTGAGCCAAAACTAAAAGCGACAGGGCGGATCACCCTGTCGCTTGTTCGACGCTTCGGACGAAGCTCAGCCTGCCGTCCGAGTGCGCAGCCTTCGACTCAAGATAATCACTGCCAGGAACACCGCCGCCAGCCCCGCCAGTCCGGGCAGGCCGACCTCGTCGCCAAAGCCAGTCGTTGGCAGGGCGGTCGGGGTACGGGTGGGGGTGGCCGCCCCTCCGCCGAGGGCCAGCGCGGTCGCCGTCTGCTGTGCAGCCGCGGTCGCCGTCAATGGGCCCACGGTTGCCAGGGTGGTGAACGGAGTGGGGGTCGGGGTGTCGGTTGGCAGCACGATCACCGGTGTGGGACTGGCCGTATTGGTATTGGTGGGACGGAGGGTCACGCTGGGCTGTGGCGTATTGGACGGGAGCGGGGTGAAGGTGGCAATCTGCTCTGCCGCCGCCTCAGTCAGGCCCACTGCGACTGCGGTGTTGGTGAGCATGATTTCGGTCGGCCGTTCAAGCGCCGCCTGCCGTTGGCGTGGCTGCAGGACCAAGGCATAAACGCCCAGGCAGATCAGGCTCAGGATAATCAGGGCACCGAGCGCTGCGGCCACAACGACAAACGTTCGATTCTCCCCCTGCTCTAGCGGCTCGCTCGTCACCTCAAAGTCATCTGCCATATGTTCCTCCCCTTACGCAACGGGCCGTACCGCGCGCAGGCGCACAATACAGGATAAGAGATGCACGATTCGAGCCATCAACCAAGGACCTCCAAGTTTGACAGCGGAATCGAAACCGGGCCAGTGCTTTCTAACTCGACCAAGGCGCTGCGGGCCAGAATCCCGCTCGGAAAGCTCTCGGCCTTGGGATTCAAGTGCCGGATGGTCCCCACTGTGCCGGTGTGCGGTGCCCGCATACAGCGCACCCGAACCCCAGGTGCGAGCTGGATTGCCCGCTCCGGACTGCTCAGCCGGGGAGAGGCGGGCAGCGGGATGATCACCTCCGGCAGCTGGCGACTGTAGGGCTCCCGCAGGGTCGCCTCCAGGCTGGCCTCCCGGCCAGCGTTCGAGTTCAGCAAGTCGTAGGTCAACCGGTTCATCGGCGCGGTTCCGAATCCCTCCGTGAGCAGGATCGGGTACACCATGCGCAGAGCGATCGGGATCAGCTCTGCCGAAATGCTGCCGAGGATCAGCCCCCGGACCGCCAGCTCGGTGGCCTGGTGGAGGGGCGCCGCATTATCGCACACACCGGCCAGAAGCACCGCTCCCCTTAGATTGACGTCCAGCTGGGTTGTGTGCAGCCGGTCCGAGGGTCCCTGGCCGATCACCCGCATTACCCCCCAGCCTCTCCTGCCGTTCCCCCAGGTGCCTTCGACCAGCGCTCCGGTAGTCTCGATGGTCAGCGAGTTGATCCCGTCCGATGCCACCACGATACCGGGGACCCCGGCATGGATCTGGTAGGGCTCCTCCAAGGCTTCGAAGAGGGCCCGGCCGCGCGAAAGGGTCAATACTCTCCCATTGGCCGGCGCCCGCATCGTCCGCCGCGCAAAGCCGACCGGCCCTGCGATCACCTGACCCATTTCGATCGGGGCCCCGGGCTCAACCCGCAGGTAACGGCCGACTTGGGCCTCGGCGATCCCCAGCCCGGCCGCCAAATCCAGAAAGTAGTGCTTGGCCGGCGGCTGCACTTCCGCGACGACGTCCGAGGGTTGGACCTTTTCCCGCACCCTGACCGTCACGGTCCCTGGCGCGGGAAGCTTGCGTTCCAGCAGGACCGTGGTCAGAGGCAATACATGCCGAATCGCAGGGAGCTGGTTGCCGGCCATCCCTAGCTCAGAGACCTCGTGGGTTCACTTCAGCGCTCCGACATCCTTCAACCACTTCAGGTTCAACGCCTGGCGCTCGGCCGGATCGTTCGAGAGCTCCAGCGGGCGGCCGCGGGCATCGATGATCACGCCCAGCGCGCCTCCGGCAACCCGCAGCGCCCCGGCTTTTCCCTGGCCGCCAAATCCAACGTCGAATCCACTCTCCGGCCGGAGGGTCAGCCGGGCGTGCTCGCCCGCGCGGAGTGGCAGCAGCACGACCTGACCAAATCGAACCACCCCTTCCGACATCTCGCCTCCCCCTTCGGGTTCCACCCGGACTCGCATCACTGGACGCCCCTGACGGGCATGGCCGACCGGGGACACGGCGGTGCCCAAGCTGACAAAACTTCCGGATTCGAGTACCTGTACGGTGATCATGGGCAGTAATCCGGCGGCGGCACCTACCGCTGGAATCAAGTTGTGCGGATCCACCACCAGGGTGGTGATCCCTTTGGGTTGGATCGCGTCCAATAAGGTCAGGGCCGCGTAGCCGGGCCGCGGGGCGCGGGCGATGGCCCCGCCGCTGGCGATGATCGGCTCCAGGGCAGGCAGCAGGGGGGTCTCGGCTCCCTTCTGCCAATCGCCACGCGAGAGCGCAATCCCTGCCCGGATCAACTCGCGGACCAGGGCATACTCGATGTGCAGGTCCCCCAGTTCGGTCGGGATGCTGCCCGGATAGAGGGCTTTGTTGTACAGGTAGTCACGCACTCTTCCCGGGGACTCATCCCCTGGCAGCCAGCGGGAAATATCCTCAATCGAGGCGTACCGCATCAGGCCTGGCATCGACGTTCCAAGCCCCAAATCTGAATTCACCCGCAGATTCAGATTCCCATCGAAGGCGGCCGCCACAGTCACGTGGCTGGCGCCAACGTCAATCCCGAGCACGCCCTTGTCCGGGTCGTACACCTGGCTCAAATAGCGCACCACCCGGCCGAACGCGTCGGCGGTTAGCATCATCGATCCACCCGACCACGCAGCCAAATCCTCGAAGCCGCTGATCTTCCCTGCCTGCAGCTGGCGGATAATCTCCGATAGCTTGAGCCGGGCGGGTTCGAGCTCCTCCACGTCGAGGCTGGGGCGGATATTGGGAACAATAGTGACCGGGGCCCGATCCTGGAAATACTCCGAGACCGCCGCCCCGAGGGCGCGATTGCCTGCAAACACCAGGCTGGGCCGCAGGGCGGTGGAGAGCAAGCCGACCGCCAGGCCGACTGTCTCAATCATCCGCAACACAGAGGCACTCGCCCCACCGTCGGTTCCTCCGACCATCAGGACCACATCGGGTTGAGCAGCAACAAGAATATCAATCTGTTCCTCTTCCCGGCGGCGGTCCAACAGCCCGATCTCTTCCACAACGTTGAGGTAAGTAGAACCGGCCAACCGGCGGGCGCTCTCCATCGACACTCCCGGCATGAGGCCAACCAGCACGGTACGCGGACGAGGCCCGGCCGAGGCGGTTGCCACAAAGGCATCGATCCCTGCTCCCTCCGTCGTCGTGGGAAGAATGAGGCTGCCGGCCTCGTCGAGCAGCGGTCGGCCGGTTACGGTGCTTAGCTCATCGACCGCCATGTGCATCCCCTCGCGGACGTCAAACAGCGGAGACCCGGCGGTGGAAGATGCTCGGCCGGTCGCCACCATCCGGTAGCGACCGTCGACCACGTCGAACAGGGTAGCCCGGGTATTGACCGAGCCCACATCCACCGCCAAGAGCGTGTCGGTTTCCAGGATGGTGCTCATGGGGTCACCCGCTGACGCCGAGCAGATTCGAGAGGGTGTCGCTCAGGAATTGGACCCGTTCTGCCAGGACGATCAGGCTGGCCGCCACTGCGCCCGCGTACATCACCCCGAAGGTGATCGCGATGAAGGCGCCGCCTACCGAGCGCAGCAGGCTGAGCGGTCCAGGAATGCTCAGCCCGGCCAGAACGGCCAACGGGGTTTCCTGCCCGCTCGCTCGGCTTGAGAAGCGGAAATAGAACAAGGTGCTCAAGGTCCCGACCAGCACGATGACCAGCTCGAGCAGGCGCTCGAGGGACTCGCCTGAGGCGACCCCGGCCGGATTGAGCGAGCGCATGGAGGTCAGGCTCTGGGGCAGCAGGGTCCCCGTGATGGCCCCCCCGACCACCACCGCCGACCCTACTCCAACCAGCAGCGCCATGGCAGGCGTGCCAAATCGGGAGGTAGCGGGTGATACTTTCAACATCAGGGTGATGACCAGAATCCAGGGCGCCATGACGGTGACCAACACGGAAGGGCTCAGCAAACCCTCGAAGCCGGCCGCCAAGATTGGATCGACCAGACCCGGCCTCAGCACATTGTTGATTGCGATGGCCCCCGCGTAGCCGGCGGCCACGCCGACCAGCAGGTGCATCGCAACCCGGAACAAGGGGTTATCGCCCACCAAATAGCTCAAGACCATCACGGTGAGAATTGAAGCCAGCACACTCGAGATCAGGTCGGCGATGCTCAACGGCTTTACCCGGTCTTCCGACCGAGCCACCAATTGACGATCCCATAGCCTGCCCCGGCCAGCAAGATGAGCTCGGCCGCCAGCATCCCACTGCCAAAGGGATTCCAACGGGCCAGGGCCAGTCCGGGTCGGTCATTTCGCAGCTCATAGGAAGCGGCCGCCGGCAGGCCGCTCAGGATCCCATCTACCAGGCGCTCGCCAGGCCGCTGCTCCTGGAGATCGAAGTAGGGTCGGACCAGCGGCTCGGCCCCCGCGCTCAGCACCATGACCAGCGGGGTTTCGCCCATTCTGCTTCCGACCTGCTCCGCCCAGATGCGGGCCGATTCGGTTCCGGAGGTAATCACTGCAACGATGCTGAAATCGGAAAGGTTTTGAATGCCCTGAAGCAGCGGCGAGTTCCACAGGTCCTCCGGCATCCCTTCGGGAAGATCAAATCCCTTCAGAATCGAGGCGCGGGGGCTTATGGCAAAGAGCTGCACCGCGGTAGGACCGCCGGAGAGGTACCCCAGGTGCAGCAGGCTTTGGCCCGGGACATAGCCGAAACGAGCGGTGCGATCATCGAGGACTCCTTTGGCCAGAGCCGAACCCGCCGGCCGGGTAGTCAGGGTCGCCAGCGGTACGCCACGCGCCATGACCTGATCGAAGAAGGCCCCGGCGACCGCATCCAGCTCACCGGAATTGCCAGGCTCATAATCGAAGACAAATAGCGCCGGTCGATCGACCGGCAGTCGCTCGACGATTTCAACCAGGGCACCCAGCTCTTGGGGAGCCAGCCTGGGCAGGGCGAATACCGGAGAACCACCGAAGACGGGCAGAGCGACCGCCAGCAGCACCAGGGCCGCAATCCCCCACCGAAAGAGCGCCAAGCGAGTTCCCTTGCGCGGGCTGACCGCCTGCTCCCGTTGTTCCTCTTCCACCATCTTGTGGATCAGCTCGGCTTGGGCATACTGGCGCTCGGTGACATCGAGCTGCATGGAACCGACGGTCGACGTCCGCGGCATGGCCACAACCGGCTCGGCCAGCAGCACTCCTCGCAGGCCCGCCAGTGGCCCGACCGATTCAACGGACTGATCCTCTTCCGCTTCGATCTGAACCACCGAGCGGAACGTCTCGACCGGCCGCATCGCCTCTAGCCAGGAAGGCAGGGTCGCCTGCGCTAGGCCTGACCCGAGGGCGGCGGCCGGTCCGGGCATCTCCTGCTCGAGCGATTCCTTCAGCGTGTCGATCTCTCCCAACCACTCAGGCAGGTCCTCAGCCGGTCGAGCAGGCTGCGGTGGTTGTGGGGCCTGTCCGATGAGAGCAGACTGCGGTGGTTCTGGGGCCTGTCCGATGAGAGCCGGCACCCGCGGCAACGCCTGCCGTTCCGCTTCCGGCTCTGGGCTGACGTCTTGCAACCAGGTGGGCAGCTCCTCTGCCGCTTCGGCCGGCCCGGCCGGTTCTCCGGCCCCCTCACCGGTCGGCAGGCCGGGCCCTAATCGGGCTCGCAAGGCGGAGTCGTCGAGCGCGGAGGAGTCGCGCGCCGGAGCTCCACCACCGGCCGCCTGGGCGGCGGCCTTCGCTCTGAGCTCCCCGGTCTGGGTCTCCCGGATCCGGTCCAGCCAGTCCGGAATCTCCGCCTCGGCAAGTCTGTCCGACCCAATCGGCGCGGCCGGCAGTTCTTGCTCTTCCGCGGGTTCGGCCTCCGGTGACTCGTCCTCCCCGCTCAGTAACTCGGCCTCCCGCCGCATTCGCTCCAGCCAATCGCCGTTCTCATCAGTCTCGGCCGCATCGTCGGCGAGGCCGCCCATCAGAAACGGCGTGAGCTGCTCGCCGCAACGCCGGCATGCCGTGGCCAAACCGGGATTGAGTGTGCCGCAGGAGAGACAGCGAATTGCGAGCATGAGCTACGACCCGTACGGTCGATCCGCCGCAAGCAGCACTCGCAGCCCGGTGGCTGTGGCACCGAGGGCAACTCCCAGCAGAATCCCTCGCGCCCCCCCGGCGGCCCAGACCTGTGAAAGCCAGGCCCGAAAATCGCGTAAGGCGATCACGACCGGGCCCTCCGCCCCGCCCGGAGCCGGCCCGGTCCCCAGCAAAACCATCAAGGCCGTTCCAACGAACAGCAAGCTGAGCAGGTCGCGCCGCCTATTCACAAGGCGGAATCCCGCGACCAGCAGGCTGACCGCCAGCACGGCCATCAAACTCGACTCCAGCGGCAGTTGAAAGGTGTTGAAGATGAAGAGGGCAGCCTGACCGTCGGGGCGGAAGACCAGGGCCAGCACCAAAGTCACGGTGAAAGAGAGGATCAGAACCCCGCTGTAGATCCAGCCCGCCTCGGTAAGGCTGACCTTGCGCCAATGGACGGCAAGCAAGTTGACCAGCCCGACCACCAACGCGGCTGCCGCCAAGAGCACGGCCCAGCGAAGGAAGGTCAGGCGAAAATTCTGGATGAACCCCAGATCGACGAAATAGCCCAGCAGCACAAACAGCCCGACGCCCAACGCGAGGGCGGCCCAGATCGCGGAGAGGCGGAGCACCTTCACAGCGGGCCCTCGAGGGTCCGAACGATGACTCCAAGCAGAATCAGAACGATCAGACCAAAACGAACAAAGTCCTGGGCGCGCAAGCTGGCCGTATGCATCGTGCCAACCTCCAGGTATGCCCCGCTGGCGAAGACTTCCTCGCCGATGAGGGGGTGCTGGGCGACTGCGTAGAAGAGCGCTTGAGCTTGGACGTCGTCGGACCCCCCGATGACGAACAGCCCCGCCCGTTCGCCGAAATCGGCTGCCAGTCCGGCCTCGACCCCGAAGGCGCCGCTGAGCACGTGGACCGAGACTTGCTCGTTGGCCAGCACTGCCGGCAGTCCAGCCGCATACGAAAGTGGAGTGGCGCCCAGCAGGCGGCCCGAGGTCGGCTCGTACAGCTCGGACGCCCCGACCTCTTGATAGATGGAACGCAGGCTGTCTCGGGCCAGAATGGCCATCGCACCGTCGCCGGTGGTGACCACGACCGGCCGATCACTGATCGAGGTTGCGCGGGCGATCCGAGTCAGGGCGGCTAACCCGACCAGGGCCGGCGCGCTCTCCGGGCCGATGACCGATCCGGTACCGAGCGAAACATGGACCCGCTCGCCGGCCTCAACCGCCCGTTCGATCGCTTGGCGGAGCGCCTCGTAGGCTGGGATGCGTCGAAAGTGGGCCGGCCAGCGCTGATTGACTGCCAGGAACCCCACCATCAAGGCTACAAAGACGGCCAGCACGACCAGTCCCTGCAGTCCGCTGACGGTCATGGGTCGGGCACCTCATCGCGCAATTGCCGGATCAGCTCGGCGGGGTCTTCCAGCCGGCGACCGAGGTCCCCCATGCCGTCGATGAATGGTGCTGCCAGGTATCCGAGCTGGGCGCCGATCGTCGCGAGCGGTGAGAACGCCTCAAGCGCCTCAGCTGCCACTGAACCCAAACCGGCGCGGCGCAGCCAAGCCACGATCCCCCGCGTAGCTTCTCCCCCGGCTCTCATCGCGCGCAGTATAGCACATCGGTTTCTTTGCGCTACGCGCGGCGTGTGAGGGGGCTCTGCTTAGGTTCTTGGCCTTAGCTGCCTGTCGCGGACGGCGCACCGCAGGCTGCCAGCACAAAGCTCAGCAGTCCGATGATCAGGATTCTCATCCCGCTCCCGTTTCATCCCTGGGCAGCACGAAGGTGATCCGGGTGCCGTGCGCCGGCGCGCTTTCGACCCAGATCCGGCCGCCGTGACCCTCGACCAATTCCTTGGCGATCGCCAGACCCAGTCCGACCCCGCCTTTCTCCATCCCTTCCCGACTGCGGCTCTTGTCGCCGCGATAGAAGCGTTCGAACACATGCGGCAAGTGCTCCGGGGGGATCCCCTCCCCGGAGTCCTGCACACTCACTTCCACCATCCCGTTGCTCTCGCGCACCTCGACCTGCACTTCCCCCCCTTCGCCGGTGTGGCGGATCGCGTTATCCAGCAAGTTCTGCAGAACCCGGGCGATCTTATCTTCCGCCATCAACAGCGGCTTCAAGTTCGGAGGCGCGGCTCCGGCAAGCCGGATGCCACGCTCTTCGGCCCGCAGCGCCGAATCCTCGATGGACGCCTGCACGATTTGCGCTATCGAGCCAGGCGTTCGCTGCCACCGAGCGGAACCACTGTCCAATTGGGCCAGCTCGACCAGATCGTTGGTCAGGCTCGTCAGCTGAGCGACCACTCGCAGACTGCGCTGGATGTACTCGGCCGGCTGCTCGGCCACGCCATCGGCGATGGCATCCAGCATGGCCCGCAGGGAGGTCAGCGGAGTCCGCAGATCGTGCGAAGCTCCGGCGATGAAATCCCGCCGGGCCGCCACCAGCCGGGCGGACTCCTGCTCGGCCTGCTCCAGCTTCTCTGCCATCCGGTTGAAGGCCCGCCCCAGTTGGGCGACTTCGTCCCGGCCGCCCACGCTCACCCGAGCCGCGAAATCGCCTTCACTCAGCCGCCGGGCACCGCGATCGAGCTCCTTTAGCCGCTCGGTGATCGAGTTCGACAGAAAATACCCGAAAGAGACGGCTACGCCGCTGGCGAACAGCAACAGCATGGCCGCCAGGGTGAGGTCGTGCTCGCTGATAAACATCAGTCGGGCGGCCAGCAGCACAATCACTAAACCCACCGAGGCGGCGAGCACGTGGCCGATTGTCAGCGACTGGGTCAGGCTGGAGGCGCGCCGCCACCAGCCGAGTCGGTGAGAGACGAACCCCAGCAGCGAGGCCCCCAGGCCGGTCGCCCCAAAAATCAGCGCCAGCTGTAGAACATCCTGAGCCGGCGGCCGCATGATCAGCACGGTCAGGCCGAGCGTGATCGTTAGCGCGAGCAGGATGCTCCCGACGAAGACCAGCCTACCGCTAAGCATCCGCGTTCTCCAGGCGGTACCCGACTCCCCACACGGTGATCAAGTAGCGTGGTTCGGCCGGATCGGGTTCGATTTTCTCACGCAGGTGGCGAATGTGAACCGTTACCGTGGACGGATCGCCAGCGAAATCCTCTGCCCACACGTTGTCAAGCAGCCGTTCGCGGGTGAAGACCTGGCCAGGATGGTTGGCCAGAAACCACAGCAGGTCAAACTCCTTGGCCGTCAGCTTGACGCTCTGTGCTTCGACGGTGACCGTGCGCGAGCCCAGGTCCAGCTCGACCGAACTGAAGCGGGCCCGGGTCGCGGCGGCAGGAGCGCCCCGCCGCAAGACTGCCTGGACCCGGGAGACCAACTCGCGCGGGCTGAACGGCTTGGGGAGGTAGTCGTCCGCGCCCGAATCCAACCCACGGATCCGGTCGCTGGTTTCGCCCCGGGCAGTCAGCATGATGACCGGCACCTGCGAACGCTGGCGCAGCTGGCGAGTAAGGGTGAGCCCATCAATCCCGGGGAGCATCAGGTCCATGACGATCAGATCAGGCTCGGCTTCCGCGATCAGGTCGAGCGCGGTGTACCCGTCGGCCGCCTCGCGGACCTGAAAGCCCTCCCGTTCCAGATAGCGGCGCACGACCTCCCGGATGGTGTCCTCATCTTCGACGATCAGGATTCGCTTCGGCCCGCTCATGTCCGGGACGGATCGTATCAGATCTGTCCCGGACTTATGGCGCGATCAGCGGCGCGGCATTGAACGGAACCCGAAACGGCTGGCACCAGATCACCACAGATTTGAAGTCGCTTAGATCGAGTTCGGCCGGCAGATCATAGTTCTGGTCGCCGATGTTGCCCTTTAGCGGTCCCAGATCGAAGTAGCCGGGGATTTCCACGCCGACCGTGTCAGGCACCGGGTCAACCGGCACCAGCCACACCTGCAAGTCGGGGCCATTGAGCACCGCGAAGTCCTCGAAACGCAGCACCCGCGAGCCATCGGCGAGCTCATAGACAATTGCCCGCCCTTCACCTTCGTGGGCGAGATCATAGAACTCGCCTTGGGCCAGGATGCGCATGTCGGCCATCTCCCCGGGCGGCATCGGCTCTTCCATCACCTTCTCCGGCTCCGCCATTGCTTCCTCCATAGCTGCCGTAGCCTCAGCGGGAACAAAAGGGAGCTCCTCTTCCACGACCCGGTCGATGAAGAGCGGCGACAACAGGTACCAGCCCACCGGCAGCGCCACCGCCAGTCCGAGGCCGACCAGGATCAGGTTACGCGTTCGATGGCTCATGCGTTGAATTTTCCTTCCCATATGGGGTCAATTGCTGGCTCCCGGATAGATCAGAGTGTGC
>CAYHSI010000032.1:0-13021 GCA_964359225.1 uncultured Anaerolineaceae bacterium | reverse complement strand
GACTCCGGTCAAAGTGGCGATCGATGAAGCCGTCGAACTCGCCAAGACCTATGGCTCCGACAGCGCGCCCCGCTTCGTGAACGGTGTCCTCGGCACCCTCGCCAACCAGAGGCCATCTAAGAGACCATCTCCGGTTGAGTAGGCCTGCCCATGGAGATCCTCGGCATAGGCCCCCTCGAAGCGATCTTCATCGTGCTGCTCGCCTTGATTGCGATCGGTCCGCGCGATCTCGGGACTACCGCCCGATCGCTCGGCCGAACCCTGAACCGGGTCTACCGGTCCGAAGCCTGGCATAGCCTCACCCAGGCCTCCAGGAATCTGCGGGGTCTGCCGAACCGACTGGCGCGGGAGGCGGCGCTTGAGGAACTGGACCACGTCCGGCGAGAACTGAAAGACGGACCTCCGCCCCCAACCTTGCCCGGCCAGTTGCAGCAGCCAGCCGGGATCGCACCGGGTCCGGTGGTGCCCGGCTTGACGGCGAGGCCCCAGCCCGAAGTTGTCGGATCAGACGGATCCAAGCCCACGGGTCCGGAACCCGAAAAGAAAACCCGCGCGACAAAACTACCCTCCGGGGTAGTAAGCCGGGGAAAAGTGACCCGCAGTGCGGTCCGGTCCCCTCGCAAAAGCAGCCGGGGCAATAATGCCTCCGCCAACAGGCGCCCGCCCCGTTCGGGCCCCCGGAAAAAGGTGGCCCGGGCTACCGAGCGCCCTCCCCGTTCGGGGCCTGGCAAAAGGGCGGCCCAGGCTTCGAAGCGCCCGCCCCGCGGAACCCCCCGCCGCAGGCGCCCGAGCTAGCCGATGGCTGCTGCCGCCCGCAGGCTCAAGCGGGTGCTCTCCGCTCCGTTCCGCCTGCTCACCTGGCCGGTCCGCGCCGTCCGCAATTTCCTGAACTACGAGCCCGTAGACACTCCGACCGCCGACGTGTTCAGCCGCGCCTTCGAACAGCCTTCGGTGCTGATCGACCACCTAGACGCCCTGCGCCGCCACTTGCTGCGGTCGCTGCTCGTCCTCAGCCTGACCACCGGCCTCAGCTTCGCCGTGGCGCCGAGCATCATCGATTGGATGGCCCGGCCGGTCGGCGGAAGGGCTGCCCTGCAGGCGATTGAAGTCACCGAATCGATCGGGGCCTTCATGCGGGTTTCGCTGTTGAGCGGATTTGCCCTGGCGTTCCCGTACCTCTGCCTTGAGTTGTTCGCGTTCGTGAATCCGGGGCTGAAGAAGAACGAACGGCGGCTGGTGATCCTGGCGGTGCCGATGGCCTCATTGTTGTTTCTGGCCGGGCTGGCGTTCACCTACTACATTGTGCTGCCGGCCGCGCTGCCCTTTCTGCTCAATTTCATGGGTATTCCCACCACGCCTCGCCCGTTGAACTACATCCGCTTCGTGACCAACCTGATGTTGTGGATCGGGGTGGCATTCGAGTTTCCGCTTTTGATCTATGTGTTGGCCGGGCTGGGGTTCGTACGGGCCAGCGCGCTGGCCCGCTCATGGCGCTTCGCCATTGTTGGAATTGCGGTGTTGGCGGCCGCCGCAACCCCGACCGTCGACCCGGTGAACATGGCGCTGGTCATGGCCCCGATGCTGGTCTTGTACTTGGTCAGCATCGTGCTGGCGGCTATCGCGCAGGCCGGACGGCGGCGCCGAAATCAGCGAGCGTAGGTCCCCAGCAGCTCGGCCTGGGCCAGAATGTGATTCTCCATGGCGGCCTCCAGGTCCGCTTTGTTGGCGCCGGCTTCCAGCTCCAGGACCTTATCCAACGCATACAACTTGAAGAAGTAGCGGTGCGTACCACTCGGTGGGCACGGGCCTCCGTAGCCTAAGGAATTGAAGCTGCTGGTGCCGTGCACGCTCCCATCCGCCAGAGTTGTGTCGGGCGAAATCTCCTCGTTGAGCGACCGGGCGCCTGCCGGGATGTTGAACAACACCCAGTGCACCCACGTCCCACCTGGCGCATCGGGGTCGTCAAAGATCAAGGCGAAGCTCTGAGTCCCGGCCGGGGGGTCGCTCCAGTCCAGCGGCGGCGAAATGTCTTCCCCGTCGCACGAATACTTCAGCGGGATGGGAGCCCCTTTTTCAAATGCTGTGCTCGTCAGTTGGAGTGCCATTTGTTCCTCGCCCTCCTCTGCTGGCGCCGGCCCGGAGGTCTCGAGTGCCACGCTCTCTGCGGCAGGCGTCGCAAGCGTGTATAGCCCGGCTGACGGTCGGGTCGGAGTGGCTTGTTCATCTGCAGCCTGAGGAACGCCGCACGCGCTCATCATTCCGGTCAACACCAAGATAGAAGACAAGAGCATCTTTCGCACTTTCATGAGTCACGTCCCTCCTGCGTATAACGTGCTCTGAAGCAGAATGCCGTTCGCCCAGTACAGTCCGGTTTCACCGGACGGAAGCAGGTCGTAGGTGTATGGCCCTTCCCATTCGACGATCTCCGCTAGGACGACCCGCGAATTGTCCAGCCGATCGCCGGCGAGAATCGTACCGAGGCGGCGCCCGTCCGCGAGCGGATGGCCCGGGGAGGCGAGCAGTTCGCGGCCGTCATCGAGCACCAGGTGAACCATCGGATGGCCGACCGGGACGCGGACCCGAACCGTCCGCACAATGGGTGCTGCGATTCGGACACCCGAATTGTCCAGCGTCCAGACCAACATTCCATCCCTCAAGTCTTTCGCCGTCACATTCCCTGCCGGGGTAGCGATCCGAGTTTCGCCGTCCAGACAGATCGGACAGGTGTTGAAGCTTGTTTCCTTGCTTTCGATTTCGATCCGCCCTACCCGATCGACTGTGCCGACCAGCAGGGTGCCGGCCTCGCCTTCCGAGATCCGCATCTCAAACCGATGGCCCTCCTCCGTCGGGCCCAAGTTGATGGCGCTCAGTCGCTTGTGTTCCCGATAGGCAGCGAGCAACTGCTCGGCGCTCAGGCCGGTCGGGCCGGGGAGGCCAAGCTGGCGCAAGATGCTCTGAAACTCCTCGCCGCTCTTGTCCGCTTGGTCAAACCAGGCTGAAGCAAGATCGCTTTCATCCGCACGGGCCACCGGGTAGTAATCGGGGTCGCAGTAGAAGGGTTCCCCCAGCACCTCGATGAGCGAATACTTGATCTCGGTGGCTGACAGGCCGAAACCAATCGGCGGCGCCGTCGGCGCTGGCTGCCCGGGCAAGATCGCCTCGAGCGTGCCGCAGCCGGCCAACCCGGCAGCCCCGCAGGCCAGCAAGCCGATCGCGACCGCGCCCAGTCGGCTCATCGTCCAAACTCAGCCGAAGTACAATCCCCACCCAGCGATAGAGTCAATGAGGAGCTAATGCGCCCAGTCTACGCCATATCAGGCGGGGTCTCCAAGTTCGCCAAGGCCCGCCCGGACAAGACCTTCCAAGCGATCGTCAAAGAGGCTTATGACTACGCCATCCGTGACCTGGGTCTGGAATTCCAGGCCTTCACCGCCCAGGTGGATGGCTCGGTAGCCTCCTACTTCTCCGACCATTTCAGCCGCCAGCTCATGGCGGGCATCATGGCTCAGGATTACCTCGGCTTGTGCCCCAAGCCCAGTCACCGGGTGGAAGGCGGCGGCGCCACCGGTGGCCTGTGCTTTCAGGAGGCCTGGAAATCGGTGGCCTCCGGTCATATGGACGTCTGCGTGGCGTACGGATTCGAGACCATGAGCCATGTAGAAACCTGGAAGGGCAACGAGTTCATCGCCCTGGCTTCCGACGTGACCTGGGATTACCCGGTCGGCGGATTCTACTCGGGGTATTACGCCATGATGGTCACCCGCCACATGAAGGAGTATGGCACGACTGTCGAGCAGATGGCGGCGGTCTCGGTAAAGAATCACATCAACGCCTACTACAACCCCTACGCCCAGAAGCGCAACCGGTACACGATCGAGGATGTGCGCAATTCGCCCATGGTGGCTTGGCCGCTGACCCGGCTCGATATCTGCGTGATGTCGGACGGGGCCGCGGTTGCGGTGCTGGCCTCAGAAGAGGGGCTCCGGCGGCTGGAGCGGGCCGGGGCGGTCATTAACCGCCCATTGGTGCAGGTCACCGGAATCGGTCGTGGGACCGACGCCATGCGGATGTCCGACCGTCCCCACCTGGACTATGACACCTTCCTGCGCGAATACGCCACCGAACAAGAAAAGGAATCCGACGATACCCGGGCCTACTACCGCAATCTCTGGGATCACGGAACCCGCTACCCCGGAGTGCACTCTTTCCGGGCGGGTCGGACCGCCGGCAATATGGCCTACAAGCATGCCGGCATCCGCGATCCGCTCAATGAGCTGGACTTTATCGAGCTGCACGATGCCTACACCTCAAGCGAGCTTCAGACCTACGAGGACCTGGGACTGTGCCGTTACGGTGAGGGCGGGAGCTTTGCGGTTTCAGGCAAAGCCTTCATGCCCGGCATTGACTACGGGCTGGAATTGAAAGACTCCCCGGTCTGCCCGGTCAACCCGTCCGGCGGGTTAATCGCCTGCGGACACCCGGTCGGGGCGACGGGGCTGATGCAAGCGGTCTTCGCTCTCTGGCAGCTGCAAAAGCGAGTCGGCGCCCACTTCCAGGATGAAACGTTGCAACTCAAGGACGCCCGCCGGGGAGCGATCCACTCGCATGCCGGCACCGGGACCTACGTGACGGTCACGATCCTCGAGCGTGCGGAGTGAGCCCGGGTCTAGCGAATAGCCCGGTTATATTGTGTAGAAATTCACAAAGGAGGCCTGAGGCGTAACGATGGCCAAACTACCCACTCGCCAACCCGAAACCCTTGGCGGCTACGTCGTCCACGGGATCCCCTTCCCGAAGCAGACCGACCCTGATTCGCTGGCCTTCCTCAAACAGATGGCCCCGATTCAGATTGAGCAGGAGTACCGGATCACCTACTTGCACTCCTATGGACAGGACAGTCCCTGGTTCGCGGCCGCCTCGAACAGGCACCTGTTGGCCACCCGGGAGCTTGAGACCGGCTACACCTACGCCACGCCGCGTGCGCACGACATGTACACCGGCGGGGAGACGGAATGGATCGACATCACCGACCGCGAGGCCCGGATCCACGCCTTCACAGTGTGCCATTTCGGCTCAGAGGAATTCCTGTCCGAAACTCCGTATGTGCTGATCCTGGTTGAGTTCGAGGAAGTGAACACTCTGTTCTTGGCTCGCCTGATGGGAGTTGAACCTGCGGCCGCCTCGCTGGAGTGGATCGGGATGCGGGTGCAGCCGCGCTTCCTGCGCAACAGCAAACTCAAACCGACCGACGTGTACTTCGTGCCCGCCGAAGGCTAGCGGCTTCGCCAGGGCGCCCGGCGCCCATCCGCGACCGGCTCCACTCGGACTCTCCGGTGCCCCGCTCCCTCTCTCCCGAGCACCCCAACCTGGTCAGGGCCGCCACCCGGCTGCGCCGCATCCTGCTGGCGTGGGCGGGGCTCTTCGCCGGGGCCGGCCTGCTCAGCCTGGTTGCCCAACCGGGGGTCGCTCCGGCACTCTGGCTGATCGGCGCCATCCTGATCGTCGTTGAACCGCAACCGGCGCTGTTGGGGATGGTCTCGGTTTGCTGGGGCCTGTCGCTGCTGGGTGTATCGCCTGAGCTCAACCAGGCCATCGCGCTCGATCCGGTCGGGGCGCTCTTTTCCGCCGGGTGGGCAGAAAGCCTGGCGCTTGGGTTCGTCCGGCTCATCCTGGCAATCATGGCCTGGAACCAATTCCTGTTCTACCGGCTGCTCTATGGGACCCGTTCGATGACCGGCCTGGCAGCGGATCTCCCAGACATCCCCGAAGTCATCCCGAACCGGACCGGACGATTGAATGCCTACGCCTGGGCGGGCTGGCTCGCTGGCGGGCTGACCTTGCTCGTTTCATCCTTGCCGGCGGCCCAACTCAGCCTTCGACCGCTGCGGACCGCCTCGCTGGGGTTGGCGGCGCTTTCGATCGGGCTGGGAGTCGGAGTCGCGTTCTCACCCACCCATCGCCGAGGAACTGCGCTGACCGCGATCGTGCTGGGAGGCTTCGTCTTGCTCGCCTCGGTGGCCTCGCTCCGCGAATGACCGACCTTGGGCAGCCCCTGATGGAACATCGGGCCGCGCGGCGGCTGCGGGCCTACCACGCTGCCATCGCGACGATCGGACTGCTGGCCGGCGGAGGGCTGACCATTGTAGGTCTGGCGCGTTGGGAGTTTGCGCTGCGTACCTACGGCCCGGCAGTCGTGCTGCGCTGGGGTGGCCCGTGGTTGATCGTCGGCTCCATCCTGTTCACCGTTGGCCTGGCGGGCGCCACCTGGCTTATCCGCTGGAACTGGATCCGGGTGACCACTTTCCAAAACGGGTTGCAAGTTCGAGGGCGGAAGCGGGAGCGGACAATTCCTTGGGCGAGATTCGGGGGGTCTTGGTCTCAGGAGTCCGTTACGGGATGCTCGGTCTGGCCTGGGGATCCCGTTCTAGGCTCCTACTTGATCTGAATGGCGGCCAGCGGGTCCAATTCACTGACACCCTGGTGGGTCTGTCGCAGCTCACTTCCCTCGTCAAGCGCCGCACCTACCCCCGGCTGCTCACCGAGTTCACCGCCTCGCTGCGCGACGGGCAGCCGATCCCGTTCGGCCCGCTCTCGCTTCGACCGGAAGGGGTCCAGCTGGGCCGGCGAAGGGTGGCGTGGCCAGAGGTCGAGTCGGCCGAGCTGCGGCAGGGCCGGGTGGTCATCCGGCTCCGAAAACAGGGCGCCCCGCTTCGGATGAGCGCCGGAAAGCTGCCCAATGTCGAAATCTGCCTTCAGCTGGTTCAGCACTATGCGGCCCAGGCGGCCCCGCCGCCCTCATGAGCGCGACCTGAACACTTTGATACCATTTCAGCTGTCACCACGACTCTATGACGAAGCCGTTTGATTTCGGGGGACCGATCGTCTGGCAGCCGAGTCCCGCCACGATTGAGCGGGCCCATCTGACCCGCTTCCTGCGTCAGCACGCGATTCCGGACTTCGCCGGGTTAATGGAGCGATCCACCCGGGAGGTCGCCTGGTTCACGGATTCGCTGCTCAAGTATCTGGAGATCGAATTCGCCCAGCCCTACACCCAGGTTGTGGATCTGTCCCGCGGCATCGCCTGGCCGCAGTGGTGTGTCGCGGGTCGAATGAACATCGTCCACAATTGTTTGGACAAATACCTCGGAACGCCGACCGAGAGCCGGCCGGCGCTGATTTGGGAGGGCGAGGCCGGCGAGCGACGCAGCCTCACCTACCGCGAATTGCACGCGCTGGTCTGCCAGGCCGCCGGTGGCCTGCGGGCGCTGGGCCTGGGACCCGGAGACCCCATTGGGATCTTCATGCCGATGGTCCCTGAGATCGTGGTTGCCCTGTTGGCCATCGCCAAAATTGGCGGGATCATCCTGCCCTTGTTCTCGGGATACGGACCGGGCGCAGTCGCCAGCCGGCTGATCGATGCGGAGGCGAAGGCCCTCTTCACAGCCAATGGGTTCCCGCGGCGCGGAGCGCTGGTCCCCATGAAGCCGGTGGCCGATGAGGCCGTGGCGAGGGCCAGCACCGTCAAGCACGTCATTGTCCTGCGACACGTGGAAATGGAGGTTGGCTTGCAGCCCGGCCGCGACCTCACTTGGGAGGCCCTGCTGGAGGGCCAACCGAGCTCAATGCCAACCGAGCCGGTGGAGGCCGAGGCGCCGTTGATGCTGATCTACACCTCAGGCACCAGCGGCAGCCCCAAAGGCGCGGTCCACACCCACTGTGGCTTCCCCATCAAGTCCGCCCAAGACATGGCCTTCGGGATGGACGTGCACCCGGGGGACCGGATCTACTGGATGACCGATATGGGTTGGATGATGGGGCCGTGGTTGGTGTTTGGCACGCTGCTGCTCGGGGCGACCTTCATCTTATACGACGGGGCCCCGGATTACCCCGGTCCCGACCGAGTTTGGTCAATGGTTGAGCAGCACCGCATCACGAGCCTCGGACTTTCACCGACCTTCGTCCGCTCGCTGATCCCACACGGTGAGCAGCCGATCGAGAGCCACGACCTGTCCTCGCTGCTATGCTTCGGATCGACTGGCGAGCCGTGGAATCCCGATCCGTGGATGTGGCTCTTCGAAAAAGCAGGTCGGAGCAGCCTTCCGATCATCAACTACTCCGGAGGTACGGAGATTTCGGGCGGCATCCTGATGGGCAACCCCATCCTGCCTTTGAAGGCCTGTGCCTTTTCTGGCCCCTGCCCCGGCATCGCAGCCGATGTCTTCGACGAAAATGGAAACTCGGTTCGCAATCAGGTCGGAGAGCTCGTGATCAAAACACCCTGGATTGGGATGACCCGCGGCTTCTGGAAGGATCCGGCCCGCTACCTGCAGACCTATTGGTCGAGGTGGGAGAATGTCTGGGTGCATGGAGACTTCGCGGCGGTAGATTCCGACGGTCTGTGGTATATCCTGGGCCGCTCGGATGACACGATCAAAGTGGCCGGCAAGCGGGTGGGCCCGGCGGAGGTCGAGTCGATTCTGGTTGACCATCCGTCGGTGGTCGAGGCGGCCGCGGTGGGTCTTCCCCATCCGGTCAAGGGCAACGAATTGATCGCCTTCTGCGTGCTCACGACTCAGTCCGCCGGCACGCCTGGGTTGGCCGAAGAGCTGCGGGCCAAGGTGGGACGCGAACTGGGCAAGCCGCTTACTCCGCGCGAAGTCCGTTTCGTGCACGACCTGCCGAAGACCCGCAACGCCAAAGTCATGCGCCGAATGATCCGGGCTGCTTACTTGGGGGAAGATCTCGGGGACACTTCCGCATTGGTCAACCCCGAATCGCTGGCAGAATTCACTCCATCGCATCCGGCATGAACGACGGCCGCCGATTCCGGTGAGGGCACTTTGAACTTCGAGCTGAGCGAAGAGCAGCGAATGTGGCAGGCGGCGGTTCACGAATTCTGCGCGGCCGAAGTCAAGCCGCTGGCGGCAGAGATGGACGCCCGATCCGAGTTCAACTCGGGGGCTGTGCAGAAGATGGCCGCCCTGGGGTTGTTGGGTCTGAACGTGCCGGAAGAGCTCGGCGGGGCTGGGGTCGACCCCATCAGCGCCGCCATCGCCATCGAGGAACTCGGTTGGGCCTGTGGCGGCACGGCGCTGTCAGTTTCCGCTCACAATGGGCTGGTCTGCGCCCCGATCGCTTTGTTCGGATCGGAGGACCAGCAGCGACGCTGGTTGCCCAGGTTGGCCCGCGGCGAAGGCGGTCTAGGCGCGCTGGCGCTGACGGAGCCGGGAGGAGGATCGGATCTGCAGGGCGGCGTCCAAACCCGCGCCGAGTACGCGGGCGGCGAATGGGTGATCCAGGGAAGCAAGGCCTGGATCACTAACGCCAGCGTGGCATCCCTGATCGTGGTCTTATGCCGGACGGATCCGGCGGGCGGATCCCGTTCGCTCAGCTTGATCGTCGTGCCGACCGAGGCTGTGGGCCTGCACATCCACCCGGCCGAGAAAAAGATGGGGGTTCGGGCTTCGCCGACCCACGCGCTAACCCTCGAAG
Organism: uncultured Anaerolineaceae bacterium; assembly: GCA_964359225.1. Lineage (GTDB taxonomy): Bacteria > Chloroflexota > Anaerolineae > Anaerolineales > E44-bin32 > JADFRG01. The sequence goes on along the minus strand of CAYHSI010000032.1, from coordinate 3,529 downwards.
GGGTGCGGGTCCCCAGCGACCATCTCCTAGGGACGGCCGGAGATGGACTCCATCAGGCGCTGCAAGTACTGGATGGAGGCCGGGTTGGGATCGGGGCGTTGGCGGTCGGCTTAGCCCAGGCCGCGTTCGAAGAAGCGGTACGCTACGCCCAACAACGCGAAGCCTTTGGAACCCTGCTCAGCGGACACCAGGCGATCCAGGCGATGATCGCCGACGCGGGGACCGAGATTGAATCCGCCCGGCTGCTGGTGTACCGGGCGGCCTGGTTGAAAGGTCAAGGGATTCCCTTTACTCGGGACGCCGCGATGGCCAAGCTGTTCGCCACCGAGATGGCCGAACGGGTATGCCGCAATGCAATACAGATCCTGGGTGCCAATGGATACAGCAGTGAGTACCCGGTGGAGCGCCTCTACCGCGACGCGCGCCTGATGACCATCGGGGAAGGAACCAGCGAAATCCAGCGCCTGGTCATCGCCCGGCGCACCCTCGGGCTCGAGTAGCCGCGTTCGCGCTGGAAACAAACGCACCTGCCGTGAGGCAGGCGCGTCAATCGTCGATCGATTGCGGTTTCAGGCGGTTGGTGAGTCTTCTTTCCGACCCAGCCACCACTTGTAGAAGTAGTACCAGACAATCGTCAGGACCGCAGTGATGCCCCAGATCGGAAAACCGGCCTTGATTGCCACCCACCAGTCACGATCGGTAAAGAGCCCGATGTAGCCCGTCACTGCGGCCCACACGATTACAAACGTCCCAAATAGCCAAAAGCGCATCAGGTTCAGCAGTTTGGTCTTCTTCTCCGACACGTCATCCTCCCAGGTTTTGTGGCGAGACGGCATTATAGCCACCCGGCCAAAACGCGCAACCGCGGCTCCCAGGGCGAGCCGCGGTGTCGGGATTTCTGAGCACTCGATCTAGCCGATTGCCGCCAGCAACGCGACCTCGAGCTCCGCTTCCGTCGTGAACCCCAGCCATTGATTGAGCGGGCTGCCCTGTCCGTTCCGCAGAAACAGGTGCGGCTGGTACAGGTAACCCAACTGGGATTTGAATGGGCCGGTCGCCGGGTCATCAATATCCAGGTATACGAACGTCACCTGATCTCCATACTTCGCTTCGAGCCCGTGCACGACGGGCGCCAGTCGGCGGCAGACCGTTCACCAGAAGGCGAAGAACTCGACCAGGGTCGGCTTGCCCGACGCCAGGTTGACCGTCGCCGGATCGGTGGCCGCAAGCTCTGTGCGGACGGGAGGCCGTACCTGCTCGGTGACTGGGGGTTGACCAGTGGGAGCAAGCTCCAGGGAGGTCCCTGCTTCCGCTGGAATAGGCGTTTCTGCCGACGCTGACGGTGCTGTTGGAAGACTGAGTTGCTCCTCCGCCTCCGAGGGAGGAAGGCTCTCCCTCGGCGAGGCCTGGCAGCCAGCCAATTGCAGCCCCAGCCCGACGGATAAGGCGAGGGCGAGCCAGTTAGCAAACCGAAGGTTAACCATCTGACCTATTAGGAGGCACGACGGATGCTAGCTGGTCTAGATTAGAAAGCCCTTAAGTGGCTAGTTCGGCGACTCGATCGACCGGAACCCTACCGGGTGTCGGCTCATCGTCGATCGAATGTTGGCGATGTCCCAGGTGAAGCCGGATCACTGGCCGGGCGCCCAGACTGGCTGGGAGCTCAACAGATCCTCAGCACCGCTGACCATCTCGGCCGCGATCTGGAATATCGCCAGCGCTTCGTTGCTGGCGCAGTCGCCGTTTGCGTTGCAGGTCAGGCTCCCGGTCAGGCCTTCGAAATCCTTCATCGCGTAGAGCGCATCGCGCAACGACTGGCGATCAATATGGACCGTCCCGTCTTCTTTGACCTCGGCGGCCTGCTGGATGGCCGCAATGATCATTCTCGCCGCGTCGTACGCGTGGGCAGCGAAAGCTGTCGCCGGCGCCTCGCCGTACTTCTTGATGTACTTCTGGAGCCAGGCTTCATACCCTGGCCCCGAAACGAAGGGGCCGGAGAGGTACATGCCAATGGCGCACTCGCCAGCAGCCTCTGGGAAGGTCTCCGTGATCAGGCCGTCGGCACCGACGAGGATGGTGTCCTCCAAAGCGGATACTTCACATTTCTGGTCCGCAATGAGGGCGCCTTCCGGCTCGAAGATCGGGAAGTAGATCAGCTCCGGAGAGTCCGCGGCGATCGACCTCAGCATCGCCTTCATGTCGGTGTCGCCCACATTGACCACGATGCGCTGAGTGATCGTGCCGCCTAGCTCCTCGAAGGTGTTCGCAAAAGCGTTGGCCAGCGACTCGGCATAAGAGCTGCCGTCGTGAATGGTGGCCGCGGTCCCCAGTCCGAGCTCGTTGTAAGCGAACTCCGCCGCCACCTGGGCCTGGAACAAGTCATTGTGCGCCGTCCGTAAATAGCCGACGTGATGGTCGGGGTGCGCCGGGTTGGTCAGGTCGGGGTTGGTGTTAGACGGCGAGATCATCGTCAACCCTGCTCCCGCGAGCAGAGGCATGGACGTGCGGGCATCGGTTGAGCAAGTCGTTCCGATCACCGCCACCACCGTTGGGTCCGCCGCCACTCTGGTCCCGGCCACCTGACCGCCTTCGGAGTTGCAGAATGATTCCTCGCCTGTGAACAAAATACGGTGGTCAAGGAGTTCGTTGTTGATCTCATCAAAGGCGAGCTGGGCGCCGTTCAGGTTCGCCTGGCCGATGAAGGCGGTCGGACCGGAGACGCTCTGGATCCAAGCAATGTGGATGGGTTCGCCGGGGGCGATATCCAGGCCCGTCGGCCCGGTCGGCGCGGGTGGCTGCCAGCCGCTGTATGGGGGCAGCTCTTCGAAGTCAAAATTGTCAAAGACTACTTCGACCGCATGGCCAAAAAGCGTCAAGCCCACTTGGCCAGCTTCACTTGACCGATTGTACAAGATTACCAAGTTGCGCCCGTTGACTTGCAACGTCACCGTCGCCTTCCCGGAGACCGGCGCGGGTGCCACCTCAACCTCCAAGCGATTTGTCCCTCTCCCTGCCCGAATGCTTCCCGCGAAGACTCCGTTGAGCCACTCCCACCGCTCTTTCCCATAGTCGTAATTCCATCCGTTGAGTTCCTGCCAGGAGGTCACCTCGGCCGTCAGCATAAATGACTCGGTCCATTTGACGAGCAAACCGAAGCCCCTTTCGCTCGGTCCGCTTCCATAGGTAACGTCGACCCCCATTCGAAAGTGACGGACTTCACCGCACGCCAGGCAGACCACGTTGTGCTGTGCGTAGGCTCCTGAGACGGGCCATGGGCCCACTACCAACGCGCCATCGCTCCAGGTACAGGCCTCACAGTCCCAGATCTGGGTGTCGGTGGAAAAACCGTCCCGGACAGTGATCGGACCGAGAGTTGGAGAGGCTCGCGGGGTGGAAGTCTCGGTCGGGGGCGGGGGAACAGCTGTATCGGTGGCGGTCGGGGGCACTGGCGTTTCAGTTGCCGGAACAGGCGTGGGGCTGGCTGCTGCCTGAGTCTGCGCGACGAAAGATGCAGCCAGCTCCTCCGGAC
>CAYHSI010000031.1:0-13024 GCA_964359225.1 uncultured Anaerolineaceae bacterium | reverse complement strand
TGTCCGCTTCGATCGATCCGACCAGCGTGCTGTTCAAGTCGCTCACCGACCCCGACGGCACCTTCGTGCTGGAGCAGAACTACCAGTTCGATTTGGTCAACTCCACCGCCCTGTTCAACAAGTACCTCGACCAAATCATCCGGGTGGTCACCCAAGACGGCACCCTCTACGAAGGTCAGCTGCTGAGCACTCAGGGCGGGATCATCCTACAGAACGAAGACGGACAGGTGTCGGTTGTCAGCGGAGACATTCGGGAGATCTCTTTCCCAGAGCTGCCGGATGGGCTGATTACCCGCCCAACCCTGGTCTGGCAGCTGATGGCCGACGGGCGAGGCCCGCAAGATGTGGAGATTACCTACCTGACCGGCGGCCTCGGCTGGCAGGCGGATTACGTGGTCCTGCTCGCGACCGATGAGACTGCCATCGATCTGGACGGCTGGGTCACGATGCACAATACCAGCGGGACCTCTTACCCGGACGCCAAGCTCAAGCTAGTTGCCGGCGACCTACAGCGGTTGCCCGAGCCGGGTTTTGCGGCCCAGGACCTGCTGTTCGAGACCGAGCGAGCCGCGGCGGCCGCGCCAATTGAGCAGCGCGAGTTCTTCGAGTACCACCTCTACGAAGTGCCGCGCCCGGTGACGGTGTCCAACAACGAGAGCAAGCAGATCGAGTTCGTTGCGGTGAATGACATCCCGGCCGAGAAGTTCTTCGTCTACGATGGGCTGCAGTGTCGCTACAACTACTGGTACTGCACCTTCTACGGGTACCCGCAGACCGAGCCGAGCTATGGGATCGCTTCCAATCCGAAGGTGATGGTGATGTTGGAGTTCGACACCGAGGAAGCCGAGGCCGACCTGCCCAGGGGCCGGGTGCGGGTTTATCAAGAGGACATCGACGGCGCGGCCCTCCTGATCGGCGAAGACAGCATCGACCATACTCCGGAGGGCGAGACCGTGCGGCTGTATGTCGGGGATGCCTTCGACATCGTCGGCGAACGGATCCAGACCGACTTCCGCCGGCCGTCCGAGAATCGACTGGAAGAAGATTTCGAGATCACGCTGCGCAACCACAAGGATGAGCCGGTGGTGGTTCGGGTAGTCGAGTATCTCTTCCGCTGGAGCGAATGGAAGATCCTGAGCTCCAGCCACGACTACACCAAGATGGACAGCTCCACGATCGAGTTCCGGGTGACAGTGCCGGCCAACGGCGAGAGCACCTTGTCCTACAGCGTCCGCTACTTCTGGCCGTAGCAGCTGAGGCTGGAAAGCGAAGGCCTCCGAGGACTGCACCACCCCGGAGGCCTTTAGATTCCGCGGTCCATCATCCTCAATCGAAGAGGGGCGGATTGCCGGTCAGTTCGGGACGAGCTGGATCGAGAAGGGTCCGGCCTTATGCGGCTGATGGCGAATCGCCTTCGAAGAGCGGGAGGTGCCCCAAGGCGATGACATGTCTCCAGATCTCTGGGTCTCCCTCGGTAAAGATTGCCGCCTCCGCCACCACCTGAGCGCCGGCCAACTCCATCACGCTGCGCATTCCATTGAGGGTCGACCCGGTGCTGACCACGTCATCGACCAGCACGACTCGCTTGCCCTTGAGCGCCGAGCGGTCCTTCTCATCCAGGAAGAGGGTTTGCGGCTTGCCGGTCGTGATCGATACCGTCTCGGCCTCTAGGGTGTCACCCATATACAGCTTGTAGGTCTTGCGCAGCACTACCCAGCGCTTCCCGGTGGCCATGGCGAGGGCGTGGACCAGCGGGATGCTCTTGGCTTCCGCAGTTACCAGCACTTCATAATCAACGCCGACCAATCGTTCGGCCAGCCCGGCCGAGCAGGCTTTCACCAACTCGGTGTCTCCTAATATGTTCAAGACGGCGATCCGCAAGCCGGGCGCGACTTCAAACAGAGGAAGTTTGCGCTTCAGTCCTGCGACCTCGACCGAGTAGGTTTCGCGCTCCATCGGCATGGCATCCTCCCGCCCTTGACAAACGATTCGAGCCGCGTAAAATTACTTCGATCTACATCAAACTAAATCGATGGATAGCAAACGCTCGTTAGCAGAGCTGCTGGAGTTCTTTAAGGTGCTTTCGGAGGCCAATCGGCTGAAGATTGTGGGCTTGCTGTCGCAGGAGCCCTTTAACGTGGAGCAACTCGCGGCGAAGCTCAACCTGCGCCCTTCGACGGTATCGCACCACCTGTCTCGACTCTCGCAGGCCGGCTTGGTGGCGGCCCGGGCGGAAGGCTATTATAGCGTATACCATCTGCAGACCGAGGCGTTGGAGCAGATGGCCCGCCGCCTGTTGTCGCGAGAAGACTTGCCCGCCGTGGCAGAACAGGCAGATCTGGCCGCCTATGACCGCAAGGTGCTGCAGGATTTTTCACTGCCGGACGGTCGCTTGAAGACCATCCCCGCCCAACGCAAGAAGCTCAACGTGGTTCTTCGGCACCTGGTTCTGCGCTTCCCGCTGGGCAAGCGGCTCAGCGAAAAACAGGTCAACCTCTTGTTACGCAGGTTTCATGACGACACCGCCACGCTGCGCCGGGAGTTGGTGGGCGCCGGATTGCTACAACGTTCCCAAGGCGAGTATTGGCGCCCGGCAGAATAGCCTTACTCCTCCAGTCGGCTTCGCAGGTCATAGATCCCATCCTGCAACGGCCAGTCTCGGCCGCAGTTCTGGCAGTGCAGTCCATCCTGATTTTGGCCGATTCGGTGTGATCTGCAGACCGGGCATCTCCAGAATGCACCTTGCTTGTGGAAATTCGGAGCAAGACTGGCTCTGGCGCGCAGGAAGACGCTCGGGCTCAGCAGAATCCATTTTCCGCTCGGCTGCAGTGCCACATCCAATGCGATCAGGGCCCGGGCCGGTAAGATGCGCTTTAGCAAGGCCTGTCGAAACATCGACACCGCGAGCTCTCGTTCAACAACAAAGCCCGCCTCCGCCAGCCAGGCTCGGACCGACTGTGGATGAAAGTTGAAATTGAGCTGCACAAACTCGACTGTCGCCCGATCGAACGGATTCCACGCTTGGGCACGCACGAGCCAACGTAGTACTGCCTTTAGATTTCGCTTGTTGGCATATTCCAGAACTAAGGTGGAGTCCCGCTGTAGTACCTCCGCGACGCTGGTCAGGGCTGCCGCTGGATTCGCCATATGATGCAAGGTGCGGATCATGGTTGCGCCGTCGAAGAGCCCGGGCACGAACGGAAGCCGATAGACGTCGGCCGCAACATACAGATAGCGGTCGTCCCTACCTAGACTGTGCTGAGCTTGCTGCAGTTGGGAGCGCGAGTAATCCACCAGGGCGATCCGCTCAAAGCCGCGGTATCGCGGAGTATTGCGCCCGGCTCCCGCCCCAATCTCGAGCATGAATCGTCCTGCTCTAGGCAGAAGACGACGCAGCGCAGCCGCCTCCGCCGCGTCTTCGTAGCGCCGATCTCCTGGCGCCCAAAAGCGGTCCTGATAGTCCGATCCCTCGTAGTCACAGATCGGAGGCCGGCTGCCGCTCACTTGGTTGGGGCCGCCGCTTGGGTCAGGGCTCGAACTGCGACTCATCGATCAGGCGCCTGTCTCGATCCAGTCCTGCTTCAATCTGAGGCTGACCCGCATTGCCAAAGCGGGCTTCGGCTTCTTCCAAGGTCCTGGCCGCCGCCCGGGTCGCCACAGACCTTCTTCCACGTTGGCGCCTGAACAGGACCGGAACCACAGCGGCAAACAGAATCAGGCCCAATACGCTGAACAGAAGGGGCACCACGATTCGTCCGGCCGCCGCCCAGCTGGCCTCCGCGGTGACGAACTCAAAACTGCGCTCGGCGCTAAGCAGCTCTTCACCGCTGGCCAGGCGTCCGATGGCCATCAGGCGATGGGGCCCGAGCGGGTAATCCCCGGTGTGAAAACCGTACTCAAAGGGCGATCCCCGGTCTTCGGCCATCACTTCGCCATCCATCAAGAAGGTGACTTGCACCAGGTCATCCGGACCTTCCACTCCCAGCGCGAATCTTCCTTGAATCTCATTCCCCCCTCGGTAGCCAAAAGTACGGCGGACTGTAAGACGCAGCTCGGTCTCTTCTTGGCCGAAGGCCGGCGACACCTGCGCACCCGTAACCAAGATCAAACAAACTGAGGCTGCCAGGCGGCAAATCCGCTGGGCTACTTCCATCGAGTCAGGATTGTCTCCCGTTCAAACAGCCGGACCGAAAACGCCAAGAGGCCGGCGTCGATCACGCTCAGGACAAGGGCCATCCAGAGGATCAGCCTCTGGTTGAGGAGGATCAACCCCGAGATTTGGCCAAAGAACAGCGTGAGCAGCGGCAGGATCACCAACATCGAGAGCTGTTCCGCAACCCGCGGGTCGCTCGACCGAGATGAGACCATCACTGCCACGCTGACCGCGGCCAGCGCCAGCAGCGGGCCGACCACCAGTACAGCCGTCAGCCAGAGCGGATCGGTCAGCCGGGACAAGACCCCGGGCTCGACAGCCAGCAGGGCCGACCCCAGGAGGAACACCCCAAAGGCGATCCAGGAGACCAGAACGGCCGGGATAACCGCAGCCGCCGCCTTGCCAGCCAGCAGCTCCACGGTAGTTATGGGGGTCGCCAGCACCGGTTCGAGTGTTCGCCGGGTCTTCTCACCTATGATGCTGTAGGAGGCGATCGTGATCGGAATCGCCAGTGGCATCAGCATGAACAGCAGCAGGAATTGACTGACCAGGAAGTACTGGGCGCAGGCCGCCCCATCCAATCCTTCGCAGAGCTGGCCAAAATTCCGAGGTAGGTCCTCGGTAATCAGTCCACCGAGGTCACCCACAGAGCCGGTTACATACAGAATGACCAGCGGAATGGCCGTCAGCAGCATCGGCAAGAACGCCACGGTGAAGAGCACGAAGCGGTTCTTGAAGATCTCTGCCCACTCTTTGCGAACGATGGTCAAAGCGCGCCTCATGGATTGGCCTCCTTGGACCGAGAGCTTTCGGGATCCGCTTGATTCAGCAAATGCAAATACACATCCTCCAAGGACCGGCGCAACTCTCCCACGAACTGCAGCTGGGCTCCGGCCTCGACCAGAGCCGTGATCAAGGCAGGGTTCTCGGACTCTGGATCGTCGAGCGTCACCACGAGCTTGGAATCTACCGTCTCCACCGACTTCACAAAGGGGAAGGCGGCGACGGTTTCCCGATACATGGGCTCGAGCTGGGTCAGGTGGAAAACCACCGTCCGACCGAAGACCTGGCGGCGCAGGGCAGCGGGGGCATCCAGCGCCAGCAGTCGGGTGTTGAACACTCCCACCCGGTCGCACAGCCGATCGGCTTCATCCAGATTGTGAGTGCAAATAAAGATCGTACGGCCCTCACCCTTCAGCCCTTCAATGAAGTCTCGAACCAAGTGGGCTGCCTCCGGGTCGAGGCCGGTGGTCGGCTCGTCCAGGAACAGCACCCGTGGCTCGTGCAGCAGTGCCCGGGCGATCGCCAGCTTTTGGCGCATCCCACGCGAGAACGTCGCCGTCGGCTCGCTGCGACGGTTCCACAGCCCGAGCAGCCGCAGGTAGCGCTCGACCTGGCCTGCGATGTCGGCCACCCCGTAGAGCTCCGCGAAGAAGGCCAGGTTGCGCTCGGCACTCAGCGTGTCGTACAGGCCGGGCGCCTCGGTCAGGATCCCGACCTGGCGCCGAAGCTCGGTGTCGTCCTCGCCCAGTAGATGGCCTGCCACCCAGGCCCGGCCGCTGCTCGGGCCGATCAGCCCGGTCAGCATTCGGATCGTCGTGGTCTTGCCGGCGCCGTTCGGTCCCAAAAACCCGAATAGCTCACCGGGGGCGATCTCAAGCCACAGATTCTCCACGGCTACGGTCGAGCCGAAGCGTTTGGAGAGGCCCTCAATCCGAATCATCGTCCCCCTTTTGCTCTCGAATCGGGAGTGGCCACCCATCACTCGGCATACTTCGAGTCCTCCAAGCGAACCCCTGCCAAATTGGCTTGGGCCGGTGTGATTTCGGCAAGCGGCTTGCCCGGCTCAAGCGAGGCCAGGACCGGCGGTTCGCGGAGCGCGAACAGGATCCCGGCGCTCACCCCCGCGGTCAGCCCGACTAGGCCTTCGGTCGCAACTGGGCTCACCGTAAACAGGCCAATCACCGCCAAGGTGTTGATCAGCGCGTGCCAGCCAATCGCGGCTCCCAGCCAGCCGGCATTTCGGTGGGTAAAAGCCCGCATCACCATCGCCGACAGCGACAGGTGCGCAACCAGCGAGAATGCTCGTTCGGCCGCCCCGAGAAGCGCGATCGGCCAGGGGGCCGTCCAATAGGCCTCCAATTGAGCTGCTGCCGTGGCGGCTTGATCCGCCGGCAGGATCTGACTAAGGTCGGTGTTGCGGTACGCCAGCGCTTGGAAGAAAGCGACCAGTGCCAGGACTCCGACCAGGATCGCTTCGGTCCCCCCGTGCCCGGCCCCGAACATCAGCGATTCCCGCCAGCTGCGGGCTGTCCGTTGCCAGAACCGCAGCACCAAGTAGCGGGCCCCCTCCTCGAAGATGCCTGATGAGAGCCCCAGCAGGACGGCCGACAGCACGAGTGCCCCGCTCAAGCCGCGCTCGCCGAAGCCCAGGGCCGCCAAACGGGGGTTGAGGAACAGGCCGTTGAAGGGCAAGTGCAGAACCTGAGAGCCGATGAAAGTCAGCGCCCCGGCCCCGTACAAGCCCCAGCGGCCACCGGTCCGCCGGCTTAAGACGACCGCCAGCCCAAGCGGCAAGGCCAGCATCAAGAGTCCGTTCGACAATCGGGCCAGAATGTCCATCATTCAGCGGCTAATGGATAGGTTCCACGTGAAACGTGACTACCCAACCGGTCGACCGCGCTGGTCCCACTCTTCCAGAACATAGCCGATCGTCTCGGCCACCTGCTCCGGACGAAAGCCCAGCCGGGCCGCCTCCCGGGCGAATCCTTTGGCAAGTCGTTCGAGTTGAGACCGTCGCGGACGGCCCGCCGACGGGCGGCCCAGCACGTAGGTCCCACGGCCATGCTGGGTCGAGATCACGCCCTGCTGATCCAGCAGCCGATAGGCTCGTGCGACGGTATTGAAGTTCACCCCGAGCTCGGTCGCCAGCCTGCGCACCGTGGGAAGCTGCTGCCCCGGCTTCAGTTTGCCGGAGGCGAGCTGTTCCTGGATCTGGTCCATGATCTGCCGGTAAATGGGTTGCTTGCTGCGGAAGTCCAGCGCGACCATCTCTCAAGCCATCCCTACCGACTCACGAGGCTCTTCCACTCTGATCCCGCACCCCGACCCGCCCCCATGGGCCTCCATCTCAACCACTGGTCTCCGCGTGCCACGAGGAATTCTAGGCCAACTCTCCCAGCGAGACCGAACGGCACTCTCACACAACGATTGTCTGATTGTTATATTGTACTAAAGTATAATTGTACTATTGTACCACGTTAGGCGGACCGTTGCAAGAGGCGAGCGATCTCGTCTCGTTCCGGCTTCGGAGCGAGGCCGACGCCGCCCGCCGATCGCAGTCTCACCTCCGCTCCAGCCCGCGAAATCACCTGCCCGATCGCGCTGACCATGATGCCTTCTGCGGTCAGCGCCTGCTCGATTGCCGGGTGCCGGTCGTGGGGAGCAGTAAGCAGGAACGCTCCCGAGGCAATCGAGGCGAGCGGGTCCAGCCCAAAGGCCTCGCACAATGCCTGCCCCTCCGGCAGGATCGGGATCGCTTCCCGATCGACTTCCAGCCCGCTCCCGGAAGCTTCCGCCAGCTCCCATAGGCCCGCCAATAGCCCACCCTCTGTCAGATCGTGCATCGCATGGATCGGGCCCGCGGCTACTGCGAGGCGAGCCGCCCGCACGACGCTGATGCCCGGATCGAACAGGAACTTGCGACAGCGCGCCAGGAATTGTGGCTCGAAGCGCCCTTCCAACTCGTCGGCCTTTTCCCGGGCGAGGATCGCGGTGGCCTCGATTGGGATCCCTCCGACCAGCAGCAGCACATCCCCAGCTTGCGCACCGGCCGCAGTGACCAGGCCGTCCTTTGCCACTTCCCCCAGCAGGCAGCCGACGACGATCGGTCGATCGATTCCTTGGCTGATCTCGGTGTGGCCACCGACCAGCGAGATCTCCAGCGAGTGGCACGCCTCCCCGATCTGCTCGAAGATCGACTCCGCAAGCCCCCGATCGGTCTTGCCTTCCGGGAGCAACAGGCTAGCCAGGAACCAGCGCGGTTCTGCACCCATACAGGCTACGTCGTTGGCGTTAACGTGCACGGCATACCATCCAACCCAATCTGAGGCGAAGGTAATCGGATCGGTCTTCGCCACCAGGTAGCGGTCGCCCAGGTCAATCACCGCCGCGTCCAGTCCAATGCCTGGCCCCACCCGGACCCGCGGGTCGGTCGAGCCGAGACCGGCCAATAGCTCGCGTAAGACCGGGTTGGGGATCTTTCCCAGCGGAAACGGCTCGGAGGGTCGGACCACGAGCCCCTAACGTACCAAGCGCAGCGGGTCCGCGCCGAATCCATATTTGAGATTGAAATAGAACAAGCTCCCCACCGCAGTCACGACAATCGCGATGTAGAGCCAGTCCAGGGTGCGGAACGTGATGTCTCTAAAATAAGTCCGGCGAACGCCCTCTGCCCCGAAACCTCTAGCCTCCAGGGCGATGCCTATCTGCTCACTCAGACGGAACAAACTAATCACCGTCGGAACGAAGACGGGCATCAACGCGCGGACGCGGCGCCAACCGCGCATCGACTCAAACTCGAGTCCTCTGGCCTTCTGTGCTTGTAGAATGTCCGCAAAAGACCGCTCGAATGTGGGGATGTAGCGAAGTGCCAATGAGAGAACGAGGCCCCATACGTAAGGGAGTCGTAGCTTTACCAAGCCACGCACCAGCGTGGTTTGGTCCGTGGAGAACAGTAACGCGAAGACCGCGAAACTGATTATATGGATCCGGAGCACGACTGTGAGACCTTGAACCAGACTTAGTAGTTTGACTTCTATAAACCAGAAGCTGATAGTTTCCACGCCAATAGGATAGAAGACTATCCATACCAGAGGCATCAGAACGCTCACCGGAACAAGAGCAGAAAGTACGAAACGGATTCGGCCTCGTGGAGCTCCCGCCGCGAAAGGCACCGCAAGCACGAGCAACCACAGTATCACCATCATCAGGAGGTTTTGAAGTATCAGAGCGGCGGCCAAAGTCAGACCCACGGACAGTACTTTTACCCGTGGATCCGTCTTATGCAACCAACTATCCCCCCTCATAAAAAAGTCAGCGAGCACCGGCATTCCTAAACCCCGTTTGCTTCAATAGCTCCCCGTAGGTTTGACAGAAGTCACCAACGCTTAGAGCCGGCTGTAGGAAGCCTCTTGGTGCCAGCTGGCGACCCAACTCCCACACTTGGGGCAGTTCAATGTTGCTCGACTTCAGTAGATCGTCCTGCTCGAATACCGACCTGGTATCCCCATAGGCTGAAACACGGCCGCCTGCGAGAAGGATGCAGCTGCGAGCATACTCGGCAACGAGACGAATGCGGTGGGTAACTAGAATGATAGTCTTTCCCGTGTTATTCAGCGTCCGGGCCAGCTCCATGGCCTCCTTCTCGCCCCTCCCATCTAGGCCATTAGTGGGTTCATCCAGAATCAATACATGAGGGTCCATCGCATAAACAGCTGCCAAACTTACCTTTCGCCTTTGACCAAAACTCAGCATTGCAGGCGGCTTGGTGGCCTCAGATGAAAGATCGAATCGCTCCAGCGCATCTACTGTTCGTCGCTCGACTTCCTCGGCCGAAAGGCCAAGATTGCGCGGTCCGAAGGCGATTTCTTCCCAAGTCGTCGTGCCAAAGATCTGGTGATCAGGGTTCTGAAAGACGTAGCCCACTTGGCGCGCCAACTCACCAACAGACCTATCGCGAATCCTTTCGCCATGAAGGAGTATCTCGCCCTTGGTTGGCCGTAGTAACCCCAAGAAGTGCTTAGCTAGGGTTGTCTTACCCGAACCATTCTGTCCGATCACGGCCACAAAGTCCCCTTCCGCGATACTGAGTGAAATCCCATTTAACACGTCCTGGCCATCGCCATAGGTAAACCACAGATCTCTGATTTCCAAGCAGACAGCTGCAAATCGAGAAGGGTCTTTCTCAGCTTTCATGCAATTTCGCTTCCAGGCTCAGTAGAGCCTCTCCGAACCGTGTGAACGCCAAGCCCAAACCGAAGTCCCTGTTGAGGCAGTATGCCACCTCTGTTACTTGAGGGATCGCAACTCCAATCTCCCGCATTCGCTCAACGTCACCGAGGACAGTTGCGGGCGGCCCCACTATCTCCAAATGGCCATCTCGCATGAGGGCCACCCTGTCCGAGAACTCCGCGACAAACTCGGTCTCTTGCTCGACCATAATGACTGTCAACCCGAGGGATTGGCGTAGGTCCCGAAGCGCTGTAAACAGATCCCGCTTCCCTTGAGGGTCCAGGTTGTTGGTTGGCTCGTCCAGGACCAAAACCTTAGGAGTCATCGCAAGGACAGATGCAATAGCTAGCCGCTGCTTTTCCCCACCGGACAGCTGGAGTGGTGAACGATCTCGCATCTCGCGAAGGCCCATTAGAGCCAACGCCCAGTCCACTCGCTCACCGATCTCCTCCGACGGCATGCCCATGGTTTCTAACCCGAAAGCGACCTCTGCCTCCGCATCCATGTTGAAAAGTTGAGTCTCAGGATCTTGAAACACTACTCCGACCAGTTTTGCTAGGGCCGCCACCGGGTGCTTCTTCGTATTCACTCCAAAGACGGACACATCGCCTCGCATTCTCCCCCCGGTTGTGTTGGGAACGACCCCGTTGAGTGCCAGGCATAAGGTGCTCTTTCCCGACCCGGTCGGGCCGACGATTGAGAGAAATTCACCTTCATCGACCACCATATCGACGCCGCGGAGAACCCAAGAAGCCTCGTGCGTCTCGGCGCCGTTTGGATAGGCGTATCTAAGGTTCTGGATGGCGACCGCAGTGGTCATGACAGCTTTAGAGATATTGCGTATTTGATGGGTTTGCTGGATGTGCGGATGAGCAGAGGGGGGCCGATTGATTGGCGGAGGTTTTAGAACGCTTGCCGATCTAGACCTCCTCAAACCTAGGATGCTCAGTCAGTTGATCTATTCGTGGGTATGCAGCCCTAGTTACCCGGTAAAGAAAAATGCCGAAGATGCCTAGTCCAACTTGAACGAGATTGAACGGGAGCTCTATTAGAGCCGCCGCGTATCCTCCGTACAGGTTTGCCACTAGCGATTCCCCGACGAAGTAGATTCCGACAAGTGCAATACCGCCAACGAGCCATCCTGCTAGCATGTTGGGCCACTGTTTTTTCCTCCCTAGATACCCAGCCAGAAAGCCTAATGTCCCATGGGCAAGTAGTGTTAGTGGTGCGAACTTGGCAAACTGCCCTGAGGTGAGGTCCGCCAGAGCCGCGCCTCCTGCTGCTGCGACCAACCCAATTGAAGGGCCGAAGGCCAGGGAAACGAAGATCTCAGCCACAGCGCCTGGGTGTGTAAAGCCCTCGGTTGCCACTATCGGCACTTGAATAGAACGAATGAGCACAAACACCAGGGCAATACTCACCGCACTTAGCGACACCCGTCGAGCGTTCATCGCGATCTCCGCCGCACAGCAGTCGGACTGATTGTACCGCGGCGCCCTCTCAACACCCGGAGGCGTGCCCAATGCACCCTTCACTTCGTTGCGCGAGCGGAAGAGAAAGCCCGATCATCGCCTGCATGGTAGAATCCGCCCTCTCGGCCGCACAGCGAGATTCGCGGCCCCCAAACCACGATGATTCGGGAACTGGATTGGCGCGACCTGCCTTTGCTCCATCGGGTACGGGACCGCGGGATCTGCCCCGATTCGCAGCTGGCTTTCACCCGGGGTGCCAACGCCTTCCAGAATGCCCTGCTGGATGTCTTTATCCCCGGCAGGTCGGCCATCACACTGGTGGCCCGGGAGGGTGACCACGATGCAGTGGGCCAGTGCATCCACCGCGGCGATTCGCCCGTGGCCCGCATTACGTTCCTGGGACCGATTGAATCGCTACAGCACGACCTGGGCATGCAGCTGGTCGAGTCGCTTGCGTACACAGCGGGAGAGCACGGCGCATTCAACCTGGTGGCCGATGTCGATGAGCACAGCTTTGCCTTCGACCGCTTGCGCCAGGCCGGATTCGCGGTGTATGCCCGCCAGCGCATCTGGCGCTTAGGCAACGGCCGACAGGATCTCCCGGACGCGCAGGGCATTGCCTGGCAACTGGAGAGCTCTTCCGATTCGCTGGCTGCCCAGGGCCTCTACCTTAACATCGTCCCCGGCCTGATCCAGCAGGTCGAGGCTGGACCTTCCCGCCCCGGGCATAATCTGGTTCACTGGCGCGACGATGAGCTTCTCGGATACCTCGACATCGAGCGCGGCTCGTTGGGGACCTGGGTGCAGCCCTTTTTCCATCCCGCCGCGGAGGACTTCTACCGGCTGATGGCGGATTTCCTCCATCAGACCCCGGTCGACCGCCCGTTGTTCGTGTGCGTGCGGTCCTACCAGAGCTGGATGGGTCGGCCGCTCGAGCGCTTGTGGTTCGAACCGGAGGTTGACCAGGCCGTGCTGGTGAAGCGGCTGACAGCCCGAGTGCGCAAGCCGGTTAAGGGCCGACTGCGAACGGTCGAGGGGACTTACCCGGAGCCCACCGCCCCGATTGCCAGAATCGAGGAACCGGCCGGCGCTCCACGATGACGAGCAAGCGGATCACGGATGACCTGGACGCCCTGCGCGGCGTCCTGCCTTCCTACATCACCGACAAACTAGCTCAGATCAATCAGCCTGACGACCTGCTGGAAGTGATCCTGGACATCGGCCGGGTCCCTACCGCGCGTTACGTTAAGGAGGAGATCACCCTTAGCGACAAAGAGGTGACCTGGGACGACCTCGATACGGTCGTCGACCGGATCGGAGAGTTCGACGCCGATAATCGGGCCGGGCTCGAGCGCACCCTGCACCGGATCTCCGCCATCCGCAACCC
>CAYHSI010000030.1:0-13803 GCA_964359225.1 uncultured Anaerolineaceae bacterium | reverse complement strand
GTCGCCTACGATGAGGCCCGCTGTGACGGCTTGACCTCGGATAAGTCCCAGCTGGCCGGTCTCCGCACCGCGACGACGAATCCCGCTGATCACATCATCCTTCCGGTAACGATGTCGAAAGAGCCGCTCGGCCCAGTTTGGGCGCAGGGCGACCAGCAGTGGGGAGACGTCGTCCGCTGGGTGGTTAACGCGATCATCATCGCCGAGGAGAAAGGCATCACCTCCTCGAGTGTGGATGACATCGTGGCTTCCGACCCACAGGACCCGGAGATTCGCCGGCTTCTGGGGATCGAGGGCGAGTTCGGGGCCCTGTTGGGGCTCGCTCCGGACTTCGTCGTCAATGTCATCCGGGAAGTGGGCAATTACGGCGAGATCTATGAGCGCCACCTCGGCCCGGCTGGAACCGACATCCCTCGCGAGGGCAGCTTGAACGCACTCTGGACCCAGGGTGGTCTGATCTACGCACCGCCTTGGCGGTAGTTTCTGTCTGAGAGGATAGTTCGGCTTGACGGTGCGGCCCGGCCTACGGCGGGGCCGCACTCTATAAGCCACAGTTCGCCTACTCGATGCTGAGAAGTTTCCAAGGCTCGCTTCAGTCCTTCAGCCGCTTCTCCAGGGACATCCGATTCTTGCAAGCGCTCGCCCAGGCAGCTTTCGTGGTGCTGGTGGTCGTGGTCGCCCGCTGGCTACTTGGCAACCTGTTCGACGCACTGGACACTCGAGGACTCGACCTCAGCTTCGGGTTCCTGAGCAGAACGGCCGGTTTTCCAGTCGCCGACGAAGCGCTCCCGCTCGAACGATCCGACAGCTTTCTGGATGCTTATTTCGTCGGACTGGCGAACACGCTGCAGGTTGTGGTCGTTGGCCTGATCCTGGCAACCGCGTTAGGCATTTTCACCGGCATTTCCCTCTTGTCGTCGAATTGGCTGCTGCGCACGATCTCGCAGGCCTATGTCGAGCTCATGCGCAACACCCCCCTTCTGGTGCAGTTGTTCTTCCTCTACTTTGGCGTGATCCTCAAACTTCCTTCGCTTGCAGAACGGATCACTGTCGGTCCGATTATCCTGAGCAATCGTGGGCTGTTCTTCCCGCGGGCCCTCCCGCAAGCGTCGTCCCGTCCGTGGATTCTCCTGGTCGGAGTGAGCGTGGTTTTGGCGATCGCTATCTACCGGACAAGGATGGATCGGAGAGTCCGCTCCGGAGCAGAAACCCGGCCTGCCTTGTGGGCGGCAGTTCCTTTGTTTGGACTCCCACTGCTTGGCTGGCTGGTACTCCCTGGGCAGCCGTTCACAGCCGACCTTCCGCAGCTCGAGGGCCTGCGGATTGCAGGCGGATCGCGGCTTAGCCCCGAGTTTGCCGCCATTCTGTTCGGGTTGGTGATCTATACGGCGGCCTTCATCGCGGAAATCGTACGGTCCGGGATCTTGTCGGTTCCCCATGGTCTGCGGGAGGCCTCGCTTGCTGGCGGGTTGAGCCGTACCCAGACCTTGCGGCTCGTCGTCCTTCCGGTCGCGCTGCGAGTCATCATTCCGCCCACCACGAACCAGTACCTGAATCTGGCGAAGAACTCCAGCCTGGCCATTGGAGTCGGCTACCCGGATTTGTATTCCATTTCGCAGACGATCTTCAATCAATCCGGCCAGGCGGTGCAGGTCATCGCAATGATGATGGGCACCTATTTGGCTCTCAGCTTGATCATTTCTGCAGGCATGAATTTCATCAATGCTCGCCTGAAGATCAGGGAAAGGTAGCCCATGGGGACGGGCGAGCTTGCACCCCTCGGGCCGATCCAGCAACCGCCTCGAACGAGCGTGGGCCTTGTCGGCTGGCTGCGCAAAAACCTCTTCAGCAGCTGGCCTAGCGGGCTGGTTACGCTTGGGATTGGAGCCGCGCTCTACGCCGTCGGTCGCTCTCTCCTGGCCTGGGTGTTCTCAGAAGCAAACTGGAAGGTGGTAAGCAGCAATCTCGAAATACTGACCTGGGGGCGATACCCTCGAGATCAAGTTTGGCGGCTGGCGGTCAGCCTAGCAGCGATCCTTGTGCTTGCCCTCGCGAGTTGGTGGGCGAGGCGAGGGCAGCGACGAAATAGGCGCTGGATCCTCTTTGCCTGGTTGCTATCGCCACTTGGGCTGGCCGTGCTGTTGCGCGGGCTGATCTTGCCGACTCCGCTGACGGTCACCAATCATCTTGGCTACTACCTGTTCCGACCTGAGCTGTTGTCGCTCCTGGGGGTGGAGTGGCGCGGGCAGGTTGCGGTGCTGCTGGTCGGGCTCTTCGGCGGACTAAGTTGGGGGGCCGCATCCACTCGGTGGCGAGTGGTCATCGGATCGGCCGGCTTTGCGCTCCTGGTTGTGCTTGCGCCTTACGGCTTACTACAGAGGGAAATCGCGCCCGGCATCCAGCTTCCGAATCTCGTTACGATCGTACCGCTTCTGGGTGGAGCTTGGGCGCTTGGCCGGGCGGCGTTCCGAAGCCTGTCCAACGCGATCGCAATTCCGCGACTGCTCCTGCCGTCCTGGCTGCTGCTGCTCCCGACCCTGATCATCTTGCTAACCAACTTCGATGTGGGGGTCGAACGGGTGGCTCCCGCCGCGATCCTTCCAATTGTCGAGCCTGCCATCTGGGGCGGCATCCTGCTGACGTTGGTGTTGGCAGCGGTCAGTATCCTGGCCTCGTTCCCTCTTGGCGTGCTGCTAGCCCTCGGACGGCGAAGCAGGTTGCCGGTCGTGAAGGGTTTTTGTGTTTTGCTGATCGAACTTGCCCGTGGGGTCCCGCTCATCACAATCCTGTTCATGGCCCAGGTCATGCTGCCATTGTTCTTGCCGACGGAGCTGACGCTAGACCGCGTACTGCGGGCGATGGCCGGGATGACCCTGTTTACCGCGGCCTATCTGGCCGAAATCGTGCGGGGAGGACTGCAGGCAATCCACCGTCAGCAGTATGAAGCAGCCCGGGCCTTGGGACTGAACGAAGTCCTTGTAATTGGGCTGGTCGTCCTCCCCCAGGCCCTGCGGACGGTCATCCCCCCGATCATGGGTCAATTCGTCAGCATCTTCAAGGACACGACCCTGGTCACCATCGTGGGCCTGCTCGACCTCCTGGCGGTGGCCCAGAGTGTGATCAAGCAGCGTGAATTCCTCGGGCTGGTACGGGAGGTATACTTGTTTTCCGCCATCGTCTATTTCGCCATCAGCTTCACAATGTCCCGTGCCAGCCGCCGCATCGAGGGTCGGCAAGGGATCGAGCGAGTAGCGAATTTAGCGGCCGAATGACCGAACCCATCATCCAATGCACCGATGTCCACAAATGGTTCGACCATTTCCACGCGCTGCGCGGGGTCGATATGGAGGTGGAAAAGGGGCAGGTGGTGGTGATTTTCGGGCCGTCGGGGTCGGGTAAGTCCACTTTTATTCGAACCCTCAACCGGCTCGAGGAACATCAGCAGGGGACCATCATCGTGGACGGCATCGAGCTCACCAACGACGTACGCAACATCGCCGCCATCCGAAGTGAGATCGGAATGGTCTTTCAATCCTTCAATTTGTTCCCGCATCTAACGGTCCTGCAGAACGTCACCCTCGCCCCGATCTGGGTGCGAAAGTGGCCCAAAGACAAGGCAGATGAGGTCGCACGGCAGCTATTGGAGCGGGTGGGGATCCCCGAGCAGGCGGATAAGCACCCCGCCCAGCTCTCAGGTGGTCAGCAACAGCGAGTGGCGATCGCTCGAGCTCTGGCGATGCAGCCGAAGATCATGCTATTTGATGAGCCAACTTCTGCCCTCGATCCGGAGATGATCAATGAAGTCCTGCTTGTCATGACCGGGCTGGCTCGCTCCGGGATAACCATGCTGGTGATTACCCATGAGATGGGATTCGCCCGAGCCGTGGCGGATCGAATGTTCTTCTTTGACGAGGGGATGGTCGTTGAAAGTGGCAGCCCAAGCGACATCTTCGATCGGCCAAAAGAAGAACGAACCAAGCTGTTCCTCTCCCAGATTCTGAGCCACTAACTCGCGCCAGACCCCGGCCGCTCATCGGCTCGCTGGGCAAGCCGGCTTACTCCGCTTAAGTCTCGAAGTCTCCGATCAACTCGCCATTCAGCCATACGCTGTACGATCCGGTCGAGTAGGCCCCCAGCGGAATGTTCTCTTCGAATTCTTGCAGAACCTGAATGCAGGCCAGCGCCGCATCTTGCGACGAGAAGGCTTCAACCTCGATCCGGCCCTGCTCATCCGGCTCCGCGACCGACCAGCGCAGTGTGGCGCACGGGGTGGGGAGACTGCCGCGCAAGTGCAGATCGACTTGAATCGGGAAGCTTTCGCGGATCAACAGCTCGGCCTGATCGATGAAGACCGGACCGCGAATTGACTCGGACGGCTCGGCGGGCGGCCCTCCCGTCTGGGGCTGGTCAGTGGATGGCCCGCCGGTCTTGGTCGGATCGGTCTGAGTCTCCGACGGAAGTGGGGTGTCGTCCGAAAGTGGCGGAAGCGGCTCCGGCTGCACGCTCTGGCAGCCCGCGAGCACGACCGCAGCAAGGCAGACCATGGTTGGCAGTGCGGCGGATAGCCTCATGGAATCGGTCCTCCTGATTTCGTCGTAAAGAAGACGAACACCACCGGGCGAGAGTTCCCAGGATAGACCGGGTGGCCCGCGAAGGGAAGCCGGCGACGGTATGATTGGCACCCGCTATGTCAAGTGGAAGGGATCGGTCTCAGATTCCCCGAAGGGAGTTCCTCACCGGAGTCCGGGATCAGCTTCCGTTGCTGCTTGGCGTGGTCCCATTCGGATTGATTTTCGGAGCGCTGGCGATCTCGGTGGGGGTCAGCCCGCGTGCCGCCCAGGGGTTCTCACTCTTTGTCTTCGCGGGCAGCGCTCAATTCATTGCGGTAAGCCTGATCGGAGAGTCGGCTTCCGCTCTGGTCGTAATCGCCACGATCGCGCTGGTCAATCTTCGGCACGCTTTGTACAGCGCCAGCCTAGCACCCTCGCTCGGCAAGCTCGGCCGGCCCTGGAAGCTTGCCCTCGGTTGGCTGCTCACCGACGAAGCATTCGCAATGGCATCGCGTCGTTACCGCAGCGGGGAGTTGGAAAACGCGCACTGGTATACCCTCGGCACCGGCCTGACGCTATGGGCCGCCTGGCAGATCAGCACCGCGGTGGGGATCGCCCTGGGAGCAAGCCTCCCTCAGGGTCTGTCGCTAGACTTCGCCCTCCCATTGACCTTCTTGGCTCTGGTGGTGCCGAGCCTGGTTGACCGACCGACCCTGGCCGCCGCGCTGGCCGCCGGCCTGCTTGGGTTGGCTCTCTTCAACTTGCCGTTCCGCCTCGGGTTGGTGGCCGCCACGATCGCCGGAGTCGGGCTCGGGCTGGGGCTTGAATCTTCGACCCGACCGCGGGATGAGGGCACCATTGGCTGAATCTACGGTCTGGCTGGTGATCATGGGCGGAATGGTCGCCACCTATCTGACCCGCCTCTCGTTCATCCTATTAATCCCGACAGAGCGGGTGCCGCAGTTCCTTCGCCGCGGATTGAAATACATCCCGCCCGCGGTGTTGTCGGCGATCCTGCTGCCGGAGTTGGTGATCCAGGATGGAATGCTCGACCCGACTCTCTCCAACCATCGACTGATGGCTGGGATCATCGCGGCCCTGGTGGCCTGGCGGCTGAAGAACACCTGGTTGACGATCGCTAGCGGCATGCTGGCACTCTGGCTGCTGATGTGAGGGTGGGGAAATAGCCTATCTCAAGCGGGGATCGCCTTCAGCAGCCCCAAACCGTCGAGCTCGAGCAGCGGCCCGGAGAGGTCCTGCCAGGCCCGTTCGACCGCCTGGTTCTGTCCGGCGACGTCATCGGCCAGGCTCAGGATCTCGGCCACTTGCTCCCTCGGAATCTTGACCTCGACCCCCTCCAGCAGGGGATCTAGGTTCTCGAGCAGATGGCGCAGGGTGGCGACCGCCAGCAGCAGCGGTACCAGGATCGCCTTGCGAATGTCGAACTCTTCTTCAGGGACTACCCGAACGTAGTCGCGGCCGAGGCAAAGATTCCGGTAAGCATGGGCGACGATTGGTTTCAGTCCACTCTGGCTCCCATGGTTGTTGAAGGGCAGGTACTCCTGAGGAATGTAATAGCGGCCTTCCTTATGGTCTTGGAACACGTCCTTAATGATATTGGTCAGCTGCAGTCCCGCCCCGCAAGCAGTCTCTAGCGAGCGCAGCACCAGCAGGCGGGTCCGCTCCAGGGTTGGCCGATACAGTGAGATCAGGCTGGTGGCGAGCTCGCCCACAATCCCAGCCACCGCATAGCAGTAGTCGTCCAGCTGCTTCAGGCGGAGCACAGTCAGGCGATTGTCACTGCCATGGCTTTCAACCCAGACCTGCATCCGTTCGATCACTCGCGCGACATGTTCGGTCACCGTTTCGACATAAGGCTTTGGTAGGCGCTGCAGCTGGTCAATTAGCCACGGAGTCAGTCGCAGCAGCTGCAGGTGGTCCGGGTCATCGATGAGAGCTTCTTGGTCAAAGCTCGCGGCAAAGCGACGGGCGCCATCCGGAACTGGATTCAAGAGCAACTTGCGGTAGGTTTCCAATTCAGCAACCCGACGGCCCTTCGGCCAGCGGTAGGCATCCTCGATGGTGTCGGCATTGCGCAGCAGCAGGTAGCCCAGCCCGAGCCCATCCCGCAACAAACCCGGCATCATCGGGATGCAGAGGGCAAAGGTCCGGGAGGTAGCGCCCAACAGCTCTTGAATTCGATCGCGATCGATCGCCTGCGTTGATTCGGGCATGCCGCCTCCGGCGTGCATTCTGAGTACGTTAACCCCGCTCGGTCTCAAGGGCAACGGGGATCATTCTGAGCGCCTGTTCGCCTGCTGCTCTAGCCCGAAGCCTAAGGGGGATACTTTACCGCATTGTGCCGGTCGTGGCCGCCGGCTGATTGCAGGTTCGGATCAGGCCTGGGCCCTGCGGCTTAGGGTGTCGGGGTGCAGTAGTGGGGATGACTGGGAGTGGACTTGCATTTGTCAGGATCAATGATTGGCGGCGGTAGCGGCAGCGGCGTGAGTGAGGGCAGCGGAGGCACCGTCGGCACGATTGAAGTAGCCGTGGGTGGCGGTGCCGAAGGAGCTAGGCCGGAGGTGGCCGTTGGGGCTGGCGCAGGTGTCTGGGTTGCCGGAAGGCCAGGCGGAGGCGGCCCGCTGCCGCTGACAGGGGTACTGCTCTGGCCAGCGCTCGGAGTGCGGGTCGGGGTTGGCGAGGGGCCAGCCGTCGCCGTCGATCCGTCCGCGGGGTCAAACAATCCCATCGCGGCTACCGTGGCGGCCACCGCGGTCTCGACCAGCCCAGGCTCGGCCGATCCACCGATGGCGAGCGCATTCTCGGTCGAAAGGGCCGCAATCGTTCCGAGCAAGTGCACGGACGGGGTGGGTGTCCCGGCGCTGGCCTCCACCGAGTTGTCGGCACCCGTCGGCCCGCCGGTCAGCGCCCAGGCGGTCAGTGACAGCGCAACCAGGGCAAGCGCCGCCAGAGCGTAACCGCGGCGGTTGCTCAGCCAGAACCAAAGCCCGCGGCGCCCCGGTGCCCCGATCAGCTGAGTGGCCGGCGCCGGGCCGATCGCCTCCGGCCTGGCGAGGCCAGTGTCTGGGTCCACAGTCTCGCCAAGCGCCTGCTGGAAGGCCTGATTCATCTCGCCGATGGAGGCATACCGCCGGTCTACGTCCTTTTCCATGGCGTGTAGCACGACCGCCTCGATGGCATCCGGCAGGTATGGGTTCAAGTAGCGAGGGCGGGGAAGTGGTTCGCTGATGTGCTTGATCACGACCGCCATGGGCGTCTCGGCATCGTAGGGCAGCCGGCCGGTGGTTGCCTGATACAGCACGGCGCCAAGCGAGTACTGGTCTGACCGGGGGTCCACCTCCTCACCCTTACACTGTTCCGGGGACATGAATGCAGGCGTCCCGATCAGCACCGACCCGGTCAGGCTATGGGAGGTGTTGCTGACATAGGCGAACCCAAAATCCGAGAGGTGGGCCCGCCCCTCTTGATCCAAGAGCACGTTGGATGGCTTGATATCCCGGTGGACGATCCCCTTGTCGTGGGCGTAGTCCAACGCGCCGGAAATGTCAGCCAGGAATCGGCCAACTTCCCCCAGGCCAAGGCCGCCGTTCTCGATCCGGGTCTGCAGCGTGCCTCCGGAGTAGAAGGGCATCACGATGTACGTGATCCCTTCCTCTTCCCCGTAATTCAGGATCGGCACGATGTTCGGCTGCTGCAGCTCCTTGAGCAGCTTGATCTCGCGGTCAAAACGGGCCCTAAACCTCGGCTCCTGAGCGACGTAGGGTGATAAGACCTTGAGCGCGACCAGCTCCCGCCGGTCGAGATCGTGGGCCTGATAGACGGTCGACATACCGCCCTGGCCGATGGGTTCGATCAGCCGGTAGCGGCCGAGGGTCTTGCCGGTTAGTCCTTCCATATAGTGTGCCGAGTCCTGCTCCATGCCGCGACCAAACCCGCCGAGCCGTGCGGCAACACTCAACTGTAGCCGATTCGGCTCTCGATTGGCAGAAGGAAGTTTGTCCGGCCCGCCGCCGCGGGTTACGTCTTAGAGCGGCTTGAACTGCTCGAATGGCTGGACGCAGGAGTTGCAGAAGTAGATCGACCGGCAGGGGGTGGACCCGAAGCTGTTCTTCAGGTCGGTGGCTTGTGACTCGCAGTAGGGGCAGCGAGCGGCTTGCTGGAGAGCGGCCGCGAGGTCCCCAGCGTGCTGCGGAGGCGGGGCCAACCCGAACCCGCGCAGCTTCTCCCGGCCGGCCGGCGTGATCCAATCCGAGGTCCACGGCGGTGAGAACACCGTCTTGATTTCCACCGACTCTTCGCCCAACTGCTGCAGGCGCAGCCGCACATCCCGCCTCATGACATCCAAGGCCGGGCAGCCAACGAAGGACGGACTCAGCGTGACCACTAACCGGCCGGCCGTGTATCCGACCTGCCGGATCAGGCCCAGTTCGACGATCGAGATCACTGGAAGCTCGGGGTCTTTGACCTCTTCCAGCGCTTGCCAGACTCGGTCCAGGTTTGGATGCTGACCCGTCACCAAGCGACCCCCGTCTCCAGGTGCGCGACTTCCTGCATTTCAGCCACCAATGGCTCAAGGTGCGGAGTGTGCGCGCTGCGGCCGGCCGGGGTGGACAGATTTCCATCCGGGATTCGCAACTCAGATGCAGTCAGATCCTCGCTCACCTGGGAAGCCCACGAAGCCAGCAACCGATCAGGTTGCGGCACCAGCCCGGACTGAGCCAGCTCGAGCTCGCCGGCGGTCTCGGCAAAGAGCTGGAGTGCGTGCGGATAGAGCTGCTCCAACGCCGTCTGCATCTTGTGGTTGCTTTGCTGCGTCCCGAGTCCAAGCCGCCGCACCCAGGCCCGGGTATGGCGAAGGTGATACAGCTCCTCGGTCCGGATCTTAACTGCCGCCTGCGCCAGCCCTGGGTACTGGCTGGCGGTGAGGGCACCCAATCGGACCTGCTCGGAGACGTCAAAGAGGTACTGACGCAGCATGCTGAAAGCCCAGTCGCCGTTCGGCAACTCGACCATTCGGACATTACGGAATTCCGAGGCCGGACGGGTGAAGACCAGGGCATCCGGATGCCGCTCCGGGTCTTCATTAAGCAGCTCGGCGGCCAACCGATACCAGGTTGAGGCATGGCCCAGCTCGTCCAAGGCTAAATTGGCGAAGGCGATGTCCTCCTCCAGGATCGGGGCATGGCCAGCCCACCCCGAATCGCGATGGGCCAGTATCAACTCGTCATCGCCGAGTGCCGTCAGATAGTTCGCAAGCGCTTCCCGGAGTGCGGCTTTCATACTTCTTGTTTCGGTCGCCCGCGAATCTGCCGCATCAGGGTGGTTGTATGGTAGAAGGCCTGGTCCCGATAGGGCTTGTCCTTGGCCGGCCCGAACAAACTGCCGACCTCGGCGGCCTCCGTCCGCTCGATCAGACTCTCGGGAACAACCCACCAAACCAGGGCATCTGCTGTCCCAAAGCTGCGTACCGCCTCCCCCAAGGCCGCGGGTCCGGACGCCGCCGAGACCGCTCCCACGTGCTCCTGTGATCCTACTTGAGTGCGCTTGATGAAGACCAGGTAGCGCTGCGAGTCGCCGTTCCCTTCCGGGGCCGGGGGCAGACCCGCCTGCTCGATCTCTTCAGCAGTGAGGCTGAAGATCTGATCCGCGGGAACGACCCACAGACTGACACAGTCCGGCCGGCGGACGAAGACATCCCGGGCGTTCTGTAGGGCGAGCTCGGCGTCGGGCGCGTGCACGGCCCCGACGTTCGTGTGCGGTCGGTCCGGTTGTTCCTGGTGAAACACCTGGAAGCGCGGCCACTGGGTATCCCTCATGCCGTGGCCTGACGCTCGGCGTATGCCGCCAGGGCTTCCCGGACCCACTCACCGTCGGCATGCGCCTTGCGGCGGGCCGCAATCCGCTCCGCGTTGCACGGCCCATCCCCCTTGACCACCCGCCAGAACTCGGCCCAATCAATCGGCCCGGTGAGCCAGTTTCCTGAAGCCTGGTCGTAATGGAGCTCCGGGTCAGGCAAGCCCAGCCCAAGCTCCAGTACTTCCGGTGCTACCTGGTTGACAAAGTCCTGCCGCAGTTGGTCGTTAGTCTTGGTCTTAATTCCCCAGCGGATGAGGATCGGGCTGTTTGGCGAATCGTGGTCGTGGGGCCCGAACATCATGATGGTCGGCCACCACCAGCGGTTGGCGGCGTCCTGCACCATCGACCGCTGCAGGGGGCTACCCTGGGACATCAGAATGACCTGCTCCTTACCCTGCTTCATATGGAAGCTCTCTTCGGCGGAGATCCGGATATTGGCCCGGGAGTAGGGGCCGTAGGAGCAGCGGGCGAGCATGGTCTGGTTCAGGATGGCGGCTCCATCTACAAACCAGCCGATCACTCCCATGTCGGCCCAAGTCAATGAAGGGTAGTTGAAGATGCTTGAGTATTTGGCCCGGCCAGAGAGCAACGCTTCGATCATCTCTTCCCGGGTCGCTCCAAGCGTCTCGGCCGCATGGTAGAGATATTGACCGTGGCCGGCCTCATCTTGCACCTTGGCCAGCAGCACCAGCTTGCGGCGCAGGTTGGGAGCCCGGGTGATCCAGGCCCCTTCCGGGAGCATCCCGACGATCTCGCTGTGGGCATGTTGCGAGATCATCCGGATCAACTGCCGGCGGTATTCGTCCGGCATCCAGTCGCCGGGTTCAATCTTCTCTCCCCGGTGAATGCGAGCCTCAAAGGCCTCCAGGCGTTCGGCCTCGTTCATGCTGGCATCGACTAGCGGAGGTCCTGCGGCGGCCGGCCGCCGAGCCATTCGGGTGAATCATCCTCTGCCCACCGGCGGCGGATGGCATCATAGTCCGGAGCTCGCTTCTCGCCAAACGCCCGCACCCCTTCCCAGGTCTCCGGACTGGTGTTGTGGATCGCCAGCCATTCCCGACCGTGCCCGATCGTCAGGTGCCAGCTCAGGTCGCGCCAGAAGTTGAGCTGCTGTTTGGTGTAGCGGGTCTTCTCCGGGAGCTTGGCTATCAGCTTGGCAACCAACTCGTCTACCGCGTGGTCCAGCTCCGCCCGCGGTACCGCGTAGTTGATCAATCCCCACTCGAGGGCTTTTGCCGCCGGGATCTCTTCATTTAACAACAAAATCTCACGAGCCCGCCGATCGCCCACAATCAATGGTAGGAATTGGGTAGCTCCGGCCAGGGCCACGCTGCCGTGGCTGGTCCCGACCTGCCGAATGTAGATGTCGTCGGCGGCCACTGCCAGATCGCAGCTCAGGTTGAACTCGTTCCCACCGCCGACGACGATCCCGTTTAGCCGAGCGACGGTCGGCTTCCCCAGGTTGCGCAACCGTTCATGGAGCTCGATGAAATCCCCCATCCACTTCCAGTAATCTCGGGGCCGTTCAAGGAACTCTTCCTGCTCCTTGAGATCGGCTCCGGTGCAGAAGGCTCGATCGCCCGCACCGGTCAGGACGACCACCGCGACCGAGTCGTCCCAGCTGGCGTCCTTTAAGGCGACATTCATCTCCTCCAAAACCGCGTGATTGATTGCGTTGAGCACCTTCGGACGATTGATGGTGACCGTCGCTCGGTAATCGGCCTTTTCGTACTCGATGGCCGTGAATTCGAAATCGGCCGCGGGTTTCCCGACGTATCTTCGATCTGTCACTCCCAATCTCCTTCTTGAACCGACGCGATTCGAATGAAGACTACAGGCTGCGGCGAGCGCGGTTGCGCAGCCACGGAGCAACTCGATAGCGCTCTTCCCCGTACTCGCCTGCCAGGTGGTCCAGCACGGCAACCACTTTCCGGTAACCCAACGTGGCGGCCCATTCCAGGGGGCCCTGCGGATAGTTGACCCCTAGTTTCATCGCGGTGTCTACGGCCTCCGGGGCGGCCACACCTTCGGCGACCGCGAACGCCGCTTCATTTGCCAGGCAGCACACGATCCGCGGCAGGACCATGCCGGGGCTTTCGCTCACCCACACCGGCAGTTTGCCGAGTGAACGAACTAATGTGTCGGCGGCCTGGCGAACTGGGTCCGGCGAATTCGGGCGTGTAACCAGCGTGACCGCCCGTCCCGCGGCGAAGAACAGACCATCGAACCCAATCAGCCGTTGAGGATGTTGGACGCTCTGCTCGACCTCGCTGAAGGCGATGTCGACGGTCTGACACAGGATTGGGATTTCCGGAGCGAGCCCTCGGTCGTAGCGCCGGAGCACATCGCGGACTCCCTCCTCCCTTCCGTTGACGATCAGCGCCGCGAGGGGGAGGTCTCCATGCGTTTCACTGAGGGTGTAGCCGGCCTGCACCAGGAGCCTGCCCACCTCGGGTCCCCAACTCCCATCGGAGATCAGCGCGAAGCCTGACTGCTGGCGAGGCTCCGGAACTTCGGGTGCCGTCCACTGCTTCTCGCCGTCTGGGTATTGGTAGAACCCGACACCGGTCTTCCGGCCCAGCCGCCCGCTCTCGACGTACCGGCGTTGGATCGACTGCGGACGGTAGCGGGGCTCACCATAATTGGAGTCGTACATCGATTGGGCGGCTTGCAGATTCACGTCCAGTCCAATGAGATCCATCAGCTCGAACGGCCCCATCGGAAATCCGCCGCCGAGGGTCATCAGCAGGTCGATCGCCTCATGCCCGGCAACCTGTTCCGCCAATAGCCGCAAGGCTTCGCCATAGAACGGACGCGCCACTCGATTGACAATGAACCCGGGCGTGTCGAGGGTGACGACCGGGGTCTTGCCCATCCGCTCGGCCAGCCCAACCAACATGTCCAGCGTGGCCTGGGTGGTCCCGGCGCCGCGCACCACCTCCACCAGGCGCATCACCGGGGCGGGGTTGAAGAAGTGCATTCCGGCCACTCGTTCAGGGGTCCGGGTGGCAGCCGCGATGGCGGTAATCGACAGGGTACTGGTGTTGCTGGCCAGGATCGTCGGTGGAGGGCAGAGCCGGTCGAGCTCGGCGAACACGGTCCGCTTTAGCTCGAGGTCCTCGTTGACGGCCTCGATCACTACCTCGGCGCCTGCCAGCGCCTGGAGATCGTTGCTGAGCTGGAGCTGCCGCAGGATCTCGCTCCGCCCCTTGCGGGCCAAGTGGCCCTCAATGTATTCCCGGCCGCGCTGCAGGGCCTCCGAAGCGACCTCGGCCAGGATCACCGAATGCCCGGCGTACAGGGCGGCGAGGGCAATTCCGGCTCCCATGGTGCCAGCCCCCAGCACCCCGATTGGCTTGTTCGCGGTCTCGCTCAT